>CAMEIZ010000207.1 GCA_945919165.1 uncultured Traorella sp. | reverse complement strand
AAGAAAGTAGAAATCAGGAGCTTTAAAAGGAAATTCTGGAGGAAGAATAATCTTTCCATGATAAAATCCACCTTCAAATGGAGAATCCTTAGGTCCACGAATAGTAAAGTGCCATTCATGATCATTAGTCTATTTCATAACAATACCATATTCTATGAAATACGTCAAGTGGCTTGAACCAAATATAAGGGTTTGTATTAGCTTTTGAGTTCTCAATTTCCTATTCATCACAACATAAGTAAAAGAATACTTTTTGCATTCTTTTAGCACTTTTTGCTGCAAGGACAGAATTTGACATGTTTACGAAGTAAAAATATGAACAGGTAAAAATAAAACTAAAAGAAAAAAGTTTGGGTTTTAGATTTTTATTAAATGATAAAGGAAAATGGAATAGTTTATTGTTATTAACTGGTTATGAAAACAGTTTGATATTGTTAACAAAAATGATAATGATCTTAAAATAATTAAATCAATAAAGAAATGGAATGAACATTTCATAAATGAAAAGAAAAGACAATTCCAGATGTATCATCAGCATAGTGATTATTGGTTTGCTTTAATAAATGATTAAAAGCAAATTGTAAAGAAGAGTCTAGTGAATTAGTAATAGAAATAGTATCCTGAAAGAATGGAACAAGTTGTTCCTTTTCTACATACAGTGCTGTGCAAATTACTTTCGCATTTGAAATGCCGCCAAATTTTTGATTATTTTACTTTCGTGTTTGTTATTATAAAATGAATGGTCAATCAAAGCAAGTAATAGAATATATTGATGGCTCTATTCCTATAATAAGAGATGATTATCATAAAGAGACCGATCAGATTTTGAGGAAATTACCAAAAGCTACAGAGCATCCAGTTCTTCCAAGTGATGAAACATTAGTTGAAAATATGAAAAATAACTACACTGATTATGAAAAAGTAGTGGAAATAGGAAATCGCTTAATAGAGCAAGAAAAGACACCAAAACAAAGAAAGCAACGAACTCGTAAGAATTCTTTTATTAGTGATGAGAAAAGAAGGATTATAACAGATACGTTTCGAAATCAGCGTGGAAAGTTTAATATTAAAGAACAATCAAAAAATTTTAATGTAAAACCAGATACCTTACGGTATTTAATAAGAAAGCTTAAGAAAGGAGAATCTATAGAGAGATCAAAGGTTAGAAGAGGTAGGCATTTGAAAGTTACACCAGAGATTGCAAAGAAACTTGACAGCATGTATGAAAATAGAGAAGTGAAATCTGACGGACAAGCATCATGTGAATTAAAGCGTCAAGGAATTGATATTTCTAGGAGTACTATTGAAAGAGCATTAACTGATGGTCTAATGGAGAAATATGGCTTGTGTTCACTAACATTGAAGCATGTTTCCTATCGTGGAAAAGATGCTGAATCTGAAGAGAATAAACAACTTAGACAAGTACAGTTTGCAAAATTGTGTAGTTATAGGGATCAAGGGTTTCATCCAGTTTTTGTTGATGAAACGCATTGGAATTTTGGATGGGTATGGAGTAGACAAAGAGGAAAAAAAGGAGAGAAAGTAATTGCTGAAAATGCTCATAGAAGTTATGATATTACCGCCATTGCGGCTATTACGGAATTTGGACCTGGATATACATTAATCATGGAATCTAATTCAATAACTGCAGGTAAATTTCATGATTATATGGTCCGATTACTAAGTCAGAGACCAGAGGAGAAGCAGGTATTTTTTATGGATAATGCAACTGTACATAGGAAAGATGACATTATTCCATTAGTAAGAAGTGTTAAGAATAAGGAAATTGTGTTTAACGCTCCATACACTCCTGATTGTAATGCAATTGAGAATTTCTTTTCTATTTGGAAAAGAAAAGTGGAAGAGAAATGTAGCCAAGCTCCTACTCCAAAGGAAATGCAAAAATACATTGAAGATACTTTTGGTACATTTAAAGATTATGAGTGTATGGATCTAATTAATAATGTGTTTAATAAAGTTCAAAAGCTTGTCATCGAAAAAGCCGATCTTTAGAGTATGACTAATTTTATTATCATTATATTTGTTATAGAATAGTTTGTATTTTTAAATATTTAATTTTCAAAAATAAACAAATTGGCAATACGAAAGTAAAATGAGCTGATTTCTGGCTGGTTTTTCCGGTACGAAAGTAATTTGCACAGCACTGTACTTCTCCTGTTACTGTTACTACTATGTTCTCTTCATTCATGCCTTTCCAAATTGAATACACTGATTGGAAGATTTACAAGGATACAACTGCTGTTGCTTCTGATTGGAATGCTGTTGATTTCAATGATGGTGCTTGGACTTCTGTAAAAGCTAATGCTATTGGTACTTCTGAAGCTGTTACTGTCTATATTCGTAAGGAAATGAATATTCCTGATATTGCTGATTATCAAGTTCTTAATGTTCGTGTGAAATATGCTGGTGGTGTTGTTGCTTATTTCAATGGTCGTAAGGTTGCTCGTTTCAATCTTGAAGATGGTTTCGATGCTCAAACTGAATCTATTGAAATTCATGATTCTACTCAATTCTCTAAATTCCATATTGTTTTACCTACTGTTCGTG
>CAMEIZ010000206.1 GCA_945919165.1 uncultured Traorella sp. | reverse complement strand
GAATTCGTAAAGACTTCCATGCCTTGACTAACTGGATAGATACAGGCAGCACACAGACTGCGGGCTCCCTTAACTTCTACCTGACAGACACGGCAGGCTCCGGTTCCGGTTAGATCCTTTAAATAACATAAAGTTGGAATATAAATATTGTTTTCTCTTGCAGCTTCAAGAATGGTAGATCCAGCTTTAGCTTCAATTTCCTGATTATTGATTTTTAATTTGACCATCATTAAAGCCCTCCTATCTCATTTCAACTGCATCAAAGTGACATGTGTTCATGCAGGCACCACACTTGATACACTTGCTTGTATCGATCTTATAAACCTCTTTACCCGGAATACCGCTGATAGCACCAACCGGACAAGATTTTGAACATAATGAGCATTTGCGGCATTTATCCGGATTGATCGTATAAGAAAGCAATGCTTTGCAGACCTTAGCCGGACAGCGTTTTTCTTTCACATGTGCTTCATATTCATCTCTGAAAAATCTCAGCGTTGATAAGACAGGATTTGGCGCTGTCTGACCCAAACCGCAAAGAGCTGTTGACTTAATGGTATAACAAAGTTCTTCCATCTTTTCAATGGTTTCCATGGTACCTCTGCCTTCACAAATATCGCTCAACATTTCCAAAAGACGCTTTGTACCAACGCGACAAGGTGTACACTTACCACAGGATTCATCCACGATAAAATCCATGTAGAAACGAGCAATATCCACCATACAGTTATCCTCATCCATGACAATCATACCGCCAGATCCCATCATCGATCCCTTGGCCACCAAAGTATCAAAATCAATCGGTGAATCCAGATCAGCTTCTGTCAGACAGCCTCCGCTTGGTCCTCCTGTCTGAACAGCTTTAAAGCGTTTATTATTTGGACATCCGCCGCCAATTTCATAAATAACTTCACGAAGTGTTGTTCCCATCGGCACTTCCACAAGACCAGTATTTACAACTTTTCCACCCAGTGCAAATACTTTTGTTCCCGGTGATTTTTCAGTACCGATCGATCTGAACCAGTCCGCTCCGTTATTAATGATCTGAGCTACATTCGCAAATGTTTCCACATTGTTGATAATGGTTGGTTTTCCCCAAACTCCCTTTTGTGCCGGGAATGGCGGTTTTGGCATAGGCATGCCTCGTTTGCCTTCAATAGAAGCAATTAACGCTGTTTCTTCACCACAGACAAATGCACCGGCTCCTAAACGAAGTTCAAGATCAAAACAAAAATCAGTTGAAAAAATATTCTTTCCTAATAAACCTAATTCTCTAGCCTGAGAAATTGCAATCTTTAGACGTTCAACAGCAATTGGATATTCAGCACGAATATAAATATATCCATAGCTGGCACCAATCGCATAACCGGCAATTGCCATGGCTTCAATAACCGCATGAGGATCTCCTTCCAAAATCGAACGATCCATGAAAGCTCCCGGATCTCCTTCATCCGCATTACAGATGACATATTTTTCATCACTCACTTCTTTTGCGGCAAACTGCCATTTCAAACCGGTTGGGAATCCTCCTCCACCGCGTCCTCTTAAACCGGATTTTTTGATTTCCTCGACAACATCCATCGGCGTCATTTCGGTCAATACTTTTCCCAACGCCATATAGCCATCACGAGCAATATATTCATTAATATCTTCCGGATTGATCACACCACAGTTACGTAATGCGATACGCTTTTGTTTCGCGTAGAAACGAATTTTATCAATATTGAAGATTTTTTCCTTCGTCTTTTCATCAACATCATGCATTTCAAGACGTTCCACACGTCTTCCTTTATAAATGTGTTCTTCGACAATTTCCTTAACATCTTCTACATGAACCTGACAATAGAACACACGATCCGGATGAATGGCCACAATCGGACCTTTCTGACATAAGCCAAAGCATCCTGTTTTCACCACTTTGACTTCTTTATCCAAACCTTTTTTTTCTAATATTCGACAAAATTCTTTCTCAATCAGATCACTTTTGCTGGATGTACAACCCGTACCTCCACAAATCAAAACATTCATTCGTTCCATATCATCACCTACTTGCCTGCACCAATCGTATATTCTTCACAAACTTCGCCCTTGCCGATATGTCTGGCAGCGATATCCTGAGCTTTAGCGGGAGTCATATAAACATATGTGGTCTTATTTCCCTTTGCATCAATCACTTCTACGATTGGTTCAAAACTGCACATACCAATACATCCGATTTGAGTGACAGAAGCACTGTAATTATGTTTTGCCACTTCTTCCACAAATGCATTCAGAACCGGTCTGGCACCGGCTGCGATTCCACATGTTCCCATACCGACAACAATGCGATAATCATTTTCGCCATCACGCAAATCAAGACGTTTTTTTGTCTGATCACGAAGCGCTTTTAAATCAGCCAACGACTTCATTTTCTTTTCCTCCTCTAATATTTTCGTTGATGTAAGCTTTACACCATGAGGAAATCTCAGCTTCGCAAATACTTACATCCCCTAAAATTTCCCGAATTTCTTGTGAATCAAAAGAAAATTCTTTCTCATCACTTTTATAATCAAAGCGAATGCGAATGGATTCATCCATACAGCAAAGCAAAACAATCGCATCACCGATATCTCCCAAAGGAGGTACATCCCAGTGACTCTTCTTTATTCTGCATGA
>CAMEIZ010000205.1 GCA_945919165.1 uncultured Traorella sp. | reverse complement strand
TACGATAATTATTCTGATACAAATGTCCCGGAAATCCTTCATGAGCCAATGTTGAAAACAAATCTGTCGTATCACTGTAATTCGGGTTTACTTTAATCACATTTTGATTTGGCATATCGATTGGCGGAATCACGTAATACGCTGCAACTAAATCGGTTGCCACACTGGCATCTAAATAATCCACACTGTAAATAACCTCATCAATAACAGGGTATTCTTTATAAATGCTTTCTTCTAAAGCTTTCACCATATCTTTGGCATTATCAGATGGCATCTGAATCGAGTTCAATTCTTCATCAATATTCGGATTTGTAATCATTACATGAATCCAATCTTGTATGGTTTCTTCTAAAACATCTTCACACTCTTTGATCCATGTATCAATACTTTTTTCACTGCCTATTTTGGTTTTAATGAGATAGGCAAAGTAATCACGACCGCCTTCTTGTTCAAAGTAAGATCCCTGATTGTCTGCTTTTGGCAATTCATAATACAAATCAATCAAAGCTTTATAAGCCGGAATAACAGATTCATTTACTGCTTGATCGACTCTTTTTTCATAATCTTTTTTTGTAGCATCATCCAATTCCATATTCGCTAAAGCATCTTTGACATGCAGCTGTATTTCAGATCCGGAAATAAAACTTTCACATTGTTCAAGAATAGCCTTTTTTTCAGATTCTTTCTGAATAAAACCAGCTTGTGCCATTTCTTTTGTTCTTTCAATTCCTTCATTTAAATAACGCTCAACATCATTTAAAAGAATAATATAATCCTCAAGATCTTCTTCATTCTGCAGACGATATTCAGTAAAATTTGTCACTAAATTATCATTAACTTTGGATTCGCCAAAAAGAAAATAAAAATTCAAATATTGTTCCTGTTCAATCATTTCATTAAATTCTCTTTCAAGAATTTTATATATCCGCTGTTGTTCTTGATTAAGTTCATTGATTTGAATTGATTTCAGTTCTTGAAGATCTTCTTTGGTACTTTCTATATCATCCAAAATAGATTGTGTTGATAGATGTCCTAAAGTAACTTGTGGTTTTGTTAATCCATAAGATGTTGGATCTACAATTGAATAATGATAATTCAAAAAATCTGATGTCAGATATTCTTCAAATTGTTCATCCAAAAATGCTTCAAATGCTTTTTGTGTTTCTATATTTTCATTAACATTTTCTTTTGTACAGGAAAAAAGAGAAACACTCATCAATAATGCTAAAACTAATTGCAAGGCCTTTTTCATAAAACAACTCCTATTTATTTTAATTATACTTGATTTTTTAAGAAATTACACTTTTATTTTCTCTTATCCTGTATTCTTTCAATCATGTATTGCTAGACCATTTATTTTCTAGTAAAATAATGAGATTGAGGTGGTTGTTCATGAAAGAGAATAAAATGGGTATTATGCCTGTAAATCAACTGTTAATCACAATGTCTTTACCGATTATGATCAGCATGCTGATACAGGCTCTTTATAATATTGTGGATTCCATGTTTGTTGCACAAATCAGTGAAGATGCTTTGACAGCAGTTTCTTTAGCATTTCCAATACAAAATTTAATGATTGCCGTATCTACCGGAACCGGAGTTGGAATTAATGCTCTTTTAGCGAGAAGACTTGGACAGAAGAGAAATAATGAGGCTAATTTAACAGCGGAGAATGGTATTTTGTTAGGCATTCTCAGCTCTATTGCTTTTATTCTTTTCGGTTTGTTTTTTTGTCACAGATTCTTTGAAATTCAAAATACTGGAAGTCTTATTTCTGAATATGGGACTCAGTATTTATCTATTTGCACTATTTTTTCATTTGGAATCTTTCTGCAGATAACCTTTGAAAGAATTATTCAGGCAACCGGAAGAACCTTTTTAACCATGATCACTCAAGGAATGGGGGCAATCATTAATATTATTATGGACCCAATTTTAATCTTCGGGCTTTTTGGTTTTCCCACTTTAGGTGTTCGTGGTGCTGCTATTGCAACTGTTACCGGACAAATTGCAGCTGCTATGATTGCCATTTTTTTAAATCATCACTTTAATCATGATGTCCATTTAAATTTAAAAGATTTTAAACCAAATTTTGAAATTATCAAAGATATTTATAAAGTTGGTATTCCAAGTATTATCATGGCTTCAATCTCAAGCATCATGACATTTGGAATGAATCAGATCTTATTATCTTTCCAAAATACTGCTGCTGCCTTCTTTGGTATCTACATTAAGCTTCAAAGCTTTATCTTCATGCCAATCTTTGGTATGAATAATGGCATGGTCCCTATTGTTTCCTACAATTATGGAGCTAGTCATAAAGACAGAATTCTTAAAACCATTCAACTGGGTATTAGTTATGCCAGTATCTTAATGCTGGTTGGACTTATCGCCTTTCAGCTTTTTCCAACAGAATTATTATCTATTTTTAATGCCAGTGATACACTCATATCAATTGGTATTCCGGGGTTAAGAATCATCAGTTTCCATTTCCTATTCGCCGGTGCCAGCATTGTTTTCAGTTCTACTTTCCAGGCACTGGGACATGGCATGTATTCTTTGATTGTTTCCATAACACGACAATTGCTTGTTTTGCTGCCGGTTGCCTGGCTGATGTCACTGACTATGAATTTAGATCTGGTTTGGTTGGCTTATCCAATAGCAGAATTTGTATCCTT
>CAMEIZ010000204.1 GCA_945919165.1 uncultured Traorella sp. | reverse complement strand
TTCTTCCTTTTGGGTGATCTGATTGAATATGACAAAACAGAAAAACTTTTCTCAATGCCTGCTAATAAGAAAACTGAAGACTATATTACAGGAAGGTTTGGATAAAATGAGAACAAAATATGAAAAACAGCTCAGAGAGCTCAATCATGAAATGATTGAAATGGGTGATTTGTGTAAAGCAGCCATTACTTATGCTGTAATGTCATTAAAAAACAAGGATGAAGAGATTCAGGATCGGGTCATAGAAATCGAGAATGAAATCAATCAGAAAGAGCGCTATATTGAGCAGTGCTGTATGAAACTGTTACTGCAGCAGCAGCCGGTTGCTACTGATTTAAGGCAGATTTCCAGTGCTTTAAAAATGATTAGTGATATGGAAAGAATTGGAGATCAGGCTTTTGACATCTCTTTGTTGATTAATGTGAATGTACACTGTGATGAAAAAATAGAAAAACATATCAGTGCTATGGCCAAAAGTACGATCAGCATGGTGACAAAATGTGTTGAAGCTTTTGTCAATCAAGATCTAGGTTTAGCTAGTTCCATTATGATGGATGATGATGAAGTAGATATGTATTTTGATAAAGTTAAAAATGATCTGGTTACAGCAATTAAAGAAGAAAATGATTCACCGGCTTCTTATTTGGATATTTTAATGATTGCGAAATATCTGGAAAGAATCGGAGATCATGCAACCAATATAGCTGAATGGGTGGAATACTCCATTACCGGCAAGCATCGAAAACATCATATAAAAAATAAATAAGCGGCTTTTGCCGCTTATTTGCTGACCCAGCGTCCATAGATGCCGCAAGGGAGAATGGTTTGTGTCTGTGTAATTGGCAGACCGTTTTCTCCGGCTTCAATGATTCCGTTGGGGTATTTTTTTAATAGAGTTGCCTGTAAGATGTTGTAAAGAACTGTAGCACTGAATCCTGTGGTATAGGAATTGACAAGGAAAAACAAAGGATCATCATCCAAAATTTCCATACATTGAACAATCAGCGGATAAAGCTGTTCTTCAATCTTCCATATTTCACCATTAGGTCCTCTTCCATAGCTTGGCGGATCCATAATTATGGCATGATAAGTACGTCCTCTGCGCTTTTCACGCTGTACAAATTTTATGACATCATCGACAATAAAACGAATTTTTTGGTTCTCCAGGTGAGAAAGCTTCATGTTTTCTTTCGCCCAATTGACCATACCCTTTGAAGCATCCACATGAACCACTTCGCTGGCATTGGCACTGGCACATGCCATTGTGGCACCTCCGGTATAAGCAAAAAGATTCAATACTCGTATTTCTCTGTTGGCATTTTTGATTTTGTTGATCATAAAATCCCAGTTTGCTGCCTGTTCAGGGAAAATACCGGTATGCTTAAAACCAGTGGGAGAAACTTTAAAAGTCAAATCTCCATAACAGATTTTCCATTCATTTTTTAAAGGCTTTAGGTATTCCCAGCTTCCTCCGCCTGATTTTGAACGGTGATAATGAGCATGAGGGTGTTCCCACAGCGGATTGGATATGTCCAAGGGCCATACAGCCTGTGGATCAGGACGTCTTAATATAACATCTTTCCATCGTTCCAGCTTTTCTCCGTTTCCGGCATCTATACATTCATAATCTTTCCAGTGGTTGGCAGTTTGATTCATCATATCACTCCTAATGTGTACATTCTATCATATTTTTTGGTTCTTGAAACCCATACTTTCACAAATTCAGACTGCAATGTTTATGATATAATATGAAAAAGCGAGGTAGTGGAATGAAAAACAAATATTATGATGATTTCAGGTGCTGTGAATTAAAAACCACAGTTAAAGAAGTAATTGAAGAAAAAGGTTTCTTTTGGCATGTATTTGAAGATACCATTTTCTATTATGATGAACATCATCCTGATAAAGGATATATTAATGAATATGAGGTGTTGAAGCTTCAGAAAAAAGATGGAGTGGTTTATCATCTGTTAAGTGAAAAGCTAGAAGGAGAAGTTATCATGGTTCTAAACCATGTTCAGCGATATATCCATGCTCAAAATGAAACTCTTTCTTTTTTGATGAATCAATTGATATCGAGTATCTATCATTGTGAAAGCGTCAGCCACTATATCACAGATGCCTTCATGATCAGTCATTATAAAGGAAAATGTCTCAGTGAAACCCAGAAAAAGGAATTACAGGTTTCTTTGAATGGGATGATTCGTGATGATTATCAGGTAAAAATCACGTATGAAAAGATTACGGATGAGCGTTTTGTCGGTATTGGATTATTTCCGGCAATAAAAAATCAGCAAATTCAGGTACCAAGTCTGAAATTTATCCAGATGGTAAAAATCTTAGAAATTGTTGAGAAAGATGATGGCTTTGTGATCATAACAACATGCGGTGATCAGATGCTGTTTACGATGGAAAAGTATTACAGTATTATAAAAGAAGCAAGTCAGATTTTAAACTGTGAACCGATGTATATCAATACAAGTATTCATCATTTACTCAACAAAGTAAAAAGCAATTGAAAAAAACATTGCTTTTGATATAATAAAAAGGCTAGGAGATCAAGTTTATGAAACGATTGATAAAATTATGCTGCTGTTTGATGCTGTGTCTTTGTGCTTGTGACAAACAGCCTGAGGAACCTGTAAAGGAAGTTGAAAATATTGAACTTGTCAGCAATGAAACATATGCTGATCCAGTTAAC
>CAMEIZ010000203.1 GCA_945919165.1 uncultured Traorella sp. | reverse complement strand
AATCCCATATTCAGCATTTCATCTGCTTCATCTAACACAACCATTTTGATCTGATTGAGTTTTAATGTTTTTCTTCGAAGATGATCCATTACTCTTCCCGGTGTCCCAACTACGATATTACAGCCTCTTTTTAATAATTTAATCTGATTTTCAATGGATTCTCCTCCATAAATCGGAACAATTTTAATTCCTTCTTTATACTTTGAAAACTTTCTCAGTTCCAAAGCAATCTGAATATCCAGCTCACGTGTTGGAGCTAATATCAAAATCTGCGGACTTTTGATTGAAACATCTACTCCTTCAATAGCCGGAAGACCAAACGCAGCTGTCTTTCCGGTACCTGTATGACTCTTTCCTAAAACATCACGGCCAGACAAAAGTGCAGGAATGGCTTCCATTTGAATCTGGGTTGGTTCTAAATACCCACATTCCTCAATTGCCTGATGTATTTCATAGCTTAAACCTAATTTATAAAATTTGCTCATTTATTACCTCACATTAACTGTTCAACTATATCATCATTCCCAAATAAAAGCAAAGGAATTCATCTTTCCTTATCAAATTCTTGCATAATGACATTTTTAAAGCTTTGTATATTGATAAACACATGTGATTGCTTATAATGAAAGTGGTGAATCATATGAACGAAATTAGTACAATTAACCCTCATATTAAAATTCAGCTTGACAAAACGATGCTGTTATATGAATCTGCGATGCAGGAAGTTTTAACACGTATTCAAATTCTCAACAAAGAGTTTAAAATTGAGAACTCTTATTCACCAATCGAACATATTTCCAGCAGAATCAAGACACCAAAAAGCATTTTTAAAAAAATGAATAAAAACAATATCCCGATCAGTCTTGAAAATATGATGAAATATATCGAAGATATTGCTGGCATCCGCATCGTATGTAAATTCACAACTGATATTTACGCACTGGTCGATCTTATAGAACACCAGCCCGATATTACCATTCTGACGAAAAAAGATTATATTGAAAATCAAAAACCTAGTGGTTATCAAAGCTATCATCTCATTGTCAGCGTTCCGGTAACCTTCAGTGAAGGTACGATTCATACCAAGGTTGAAATTCAGATACGTACCATTGCCATGGATTTCTGGGCCAGCATTGAACATAAAATCCGCTATAAATATCAAAAAGATATTCCTGAACACATGAAACGTGAACTCAAAGAATGTGCAGACATTGTCAAATTTCTTGATAGAAAAATGCTTGCCCTGAATGAAGAAATCGCCAAGGAAAGTGTTGAGGAAGATGACTATGATGATATGATTCATGCTTTAAAAGAAATGATACAGCATTCATGACATTCAAGCCTATTAAAAAAAGTGCTTATGCAGATATTAGCTGCATAATGCACTTTTTTATTGGAATTGTTTTACTTTTTCAAGCACCTTCATAATCTCTAAACTGGCAAAAGAAGACATGATCGGACTCTCTAATAGACCTTTTTCAATACACTCTGCCGCATGATTGATTTCTCCGGTAAAATCACTGTCCTGTTTCACTTCCACGACTTCTTCATGATCATCAATATAAAGATGAGCCTTTGTATTTTTCCAGAAATTTTCAATCACGATTTTTCCTTTTTCGCCTATTAGAATACCTTCATTTTTCTTTTCATGCAGCCAGCTGGCAGCTAAGTCAGCAGTAATTCCATTTTGATAAACAATTTTACAGCTTCCTTCAAAATCACATGCATAGTCTTTATAGAAGCTGGTTTTAACTTCAATAGAAGCAATCTTGCTTTGGCTGTAGTAATTCGCAAATACAATTGGATAGACACCAATATCAAAGAAAGCACCGCCCATTTCTTTTTCAGTATTCCATGCTGAAAGTTCATTGAGATCAAAAGCTGCACAATAAGAAGCTTTTATATGTGTTAAAGGTCCAATTTCATCAATTCTTTGAATCAATAATTGATTCAGCGGAGTAAAACAGGTTTTATGAGCTTCCATCAGAAAACAATGATTTTCTTTTGCCAAATGAAAAAGCTCTTGAATCTGCTCACTGTTTTTTAAAAATGGCTTTTCACATAAAACATGCTTCTGATGCAGCAAACATTTTTTCGTCAGTTCATAATGAGCAGGATTGGCTGCTGCAATATAAATCAGATCAATTTGTTCATCTTTTAAACACTCATCAATGGTATAGGCATGAGGAATTTGATAAAGCTTTGCAAATTCCTCTGCCTTTTGTTGATTTCTTGAAGCACAGGCCCACAATTCTGTCTTGGAGAACTGTATACCTTTAGCGATGCGGTGAGCAATCTTACCGCATCCCATGATGGCGATTCTGATCATTTATTGATTGAAACGTTCTTTCTTTGAATACGTTGTGTGTAAAAGATGATGCGCAATTTCACTGTTTGGTTCTTTTAAGAAGTTTTCATATAACTGTTTGATCTGTTTATTTTCATGAGATTTTCGAATTGGCATTTCTTCATCTTCTGCATATAAGGCAGCTGCACGTTTCACTTTATAGTCAAAATCTTCATTTCTTAAAGAAGCTTTGATATATGGCATACCTCCGCCATTGATACATCCTCCCGGACATCCCATGATTTCAATGAAGTGATATTTGGAAACACCTTTACGAATATCATCAAGAAGCGGTTTGGCAATCTTCATGGAGTGAGCAACGGCAACATGGATTTCCATACCGGCAATCTCTAAAACAGCTTCTTTGAGACCTTCAACACCACGAACA
>CAMEIZ010000202.1 GCA_945919165.1 uncultured Traorella sp. | reverse complement strand
CATATTATTGTGATTCATACTTATAGCAATAGTTGAAGGCTTATCCGTAATTTGCATAGCAGAATTGGCAACGCAGCCATAGAGTTGATCCTGATTAGCAGTTGTGATCACATAAACACCATAAGTTAATTTCGTATAAATTTCATAATTCATGTTAATACCTCCAAAAATATTATGTTCCAGAAACACTATTTTATCTTTCTGCATTCAATATAGTATCTTTTTTCAAAAGGCTCGCCCATCGAAAATGATTTTCTAGGGAGAACTCCACCAGCAACAATTGAAGAAAATAACGTATCTTTTTGAATAGATTCCACTAATATTCCACATGCAGAATGTTTTCTGATCAATTCATCGATTGAATCTTCACCATGAATATAGTCTAATTTCAATTTGTTTCTTTCGATATATTGATCTAAAAACTTTTGAAGATAATCTAAGGGTAACTTTCCCTGAGGATTCTTTATTGATAATGATTTTCTATTCAACTTATCAACAAAGACAATATCATGACCCTCTTCAATTTCAATATTACAAGACTTCATCTCATCACAAAATGCTTCAAATATCTTTTCAGCATCTGAATCAAAAACAATTCTATGTATTGGTTCAAATTGAATTGCAGAATTATGTAAATTGACTAATTCTACCAGAGCATATCTAGCTGGATGATTTTCTTTTATTTCTTCAGGCAATGTTTTTTTCAATTCTGACCAATATGTCTTTGCGGTAGCTAAAGAATGATTTCCATCTCCAACACATAAAAAGAAACCATTGCTTTTATCTTCCATTTCTTTTATTTTCTTTTCCAGTTTTATTGCATTTTCACCTTCAATGGCATATCCACAAATATGTCCACCATTCAACATAAGTTCAGTATCATATAAAAGCCTTAAGCTTTCCTTGTTTTCATAAACTGGTTCAATCAATTCACATTCAGGATCATCAATCAGTAACATGACATGGGTAGATTCAAGAAGAGCTCCATTTCTAACCTTGATTCTAGGAGGTATACGTGATTCAATCGTTCCTTCAGTAGCACGAATCAAAGCTGAATTTCCAGGTGTGTACTCATAAGCTTCTAAATCAATCACACCAATTAATCCAAGATGTTCCCCACTGGCACTTTTTCTATTAACCAGCACAAAGCCATCACTGACTTGCTTTGTAAGAATATGATTGGTGTAATACTCATTCATTGTTTGATGAATCTTATCAATTCGATTTGATTTTTCTTCAAGATAAACCTCAGGATAAATCATGTGAAAAGATGAAGGGTTCGATGAAACTATACTTTCAACATTTTTCCAATATTCCGGTTGACTAGTATACTGATCACAAGCAACAACTGGCCATTTCGAAAAATCAATAGATGCATCTGGTAATAATATATCGCATCTTCCAAAACAAGGTTTCATAATTACTCCTTTATATCCAGAATTTTTCTGTAGGTGGATCCAAGGTGATCTCTTTACAATCGTTTATTAAATGATATATTTTCCCTGCAAAATGAATGTCATGTAAAGCAATTCCAATATTATAGACAATAATTCGTTCACGATCATTTTCTCTTCCGGGATTTCTTTTATTAACAACATCACTTACTTCAGAGAATTCTTTAAATTGATCAAAATATTTAAATCCTTTAACATGATTTACATCATCTGCGAAAACTTTATCAAAAAATAAATCGCAGTTTGTAAAACCTCTAGTATGAATCGGGACAACTAACACTCCCTCTTTAAAAAACTCATTTTTGCAAATATCTCCATCAAAAAATGTAGCAGCCGAAACAATAACATCACTGTCTTTTACAACATCTTCATAATTATCACAATAAACAAAGGATAGATTTTTAAAAGACGAAAATCTTTCAGCAAACAATTCATGTTGATTTTTATACTTGAATAATTTAATAGTCATTTTTCTTTCTGAAAATACAGAGGCTAATACTAATAGGGTAGCTCTCGCTGTATTACCTAAACCAATAAATCCTAATTCACTAAAATCTTTTAAAGCAAACAATTGAATTGTATGGGCGGCAACAGCACCAGTACGCATTGTAGTAATCCAGTTACCATCCATTAAAGCTATATTGTTTCCACTAGGCAAATCATATAAAAGTATCTGACTGTCTAAGCTTGGATTTCTTTCAGGGTAACGTGTTACAAGTTTCAATCCTGCTAAATTTTCTTTTGGCAGTATTACCGGCATCGTATTATAAAATACTCCCGGAATATCAGGTTTTAAACTAATTTTAGCTGGAAGTAAAGCTTCATTTTTATGAAGAATTGATTCTAAAACCCATTCATAACACTTGATAGGTGAAATCTTAAGATTTTGAATCATATCAAAAGTAATGATTTTCATACTTCCTCCTGAAAGATTTCTTTTAAAGCTTTCACAAGTAAATCATTATCTGATGAATTTCGAACAGCTAAACGAATAAACTGTCTATTATCCAATTTAATCTTTCCAGACAAATCTTTGATAAATAAATTGTATTTTAATAAAAGAATTTTTGTAAGTTCTTTTGAAGAAATCTTATTTGTAATTTCAGCCATTACATAATTAGCTTGAGATGGAATCACACGAATTCCTTCAATTTTTTCTAATTCTTTTATAAAACGAGCTCTTTCTTCTCTAATTTTAACAAGTGAAACAGCATAGTCTTTTTTATACTTTTCTTCAATCTGCATATAGAATTACCCCACTGAATTCATGTTCACGCTCCACACTTCTTTCTTCAACTGGGCAATTAGCGCTTAATCACAA
>CAMEIZ010000201.1 GCA_945919165.1 uncultured Traorella sp. | reverse complement strand
GAGCGCTTTGACAGAGAACCATCATTAATGTTAAGAAAAGCATTGCGAATCTTTCCCTGAAAAGTTCCGCCAAGCAAAAGACAAACACTCAAAATAACCAGAATGATGCGGCGAATAATTAATACTGCCTTATGTTCTATCTTTAAGGACAATGCCAGTAAGATCGCCAGAATCAGCAATGCTATAGCTACTGCAATTAAGTATTTATTCGGAATCAACGCGCCAATGACAAGTTCCACAACAAAGTAAATGCTGCAGGCAAGAATTAGCAGAAATAAATCAAATTTGATACTCTTCTTCATCAAAAAACCTCACTTTCACTCATAATAATTTCGATAATAGGTTGGAAAGTATTCAAGAATTGTTTCTTCATAATGTTCGTAGGTGACTACTTTTTCATGAATCCTAAACGTACTCATATACTTTTCCATATCATTTAAATCAAACGCAAAATCATGCAGTTTGATATTGTCAAACATTGAAATATACAGATCATGAACCATCTGAATATCACTTTCTTTCAATAAAACAGCACTTCGTGAAATGCCTCCGCCGGTTGCACATGGAAATGATGCTTCAATCATACTGTCAATCGTAACTGATTCAAAAGTCCAGGCTGCCTTACTTTGAATGGCATGATTCAGAAAAGCTTTAGCACTGTCCATCGGCATATTGGTTGAAACATATTGTGCTGCCACATTCATGACATCTCCGGCTTTCATAATGCCTTCAAATGAAAGCAAACGATGAACAATCGCCTGAATAATATCACGCTGTGCCTGTTCTCTTCCCTTAACTTCCCATCCGCTAGTTTTACGATGGCGGGCATACGCTAAGGCAGAAGAACCATCTAAATGCTGAAGTCCTTTATTCAAACAGATCAGATCACTGCTTTCAAAAGAACGATATTCATCCTGTTCACAAAAATCCAGCTGCACATCAACATCAATACCGCCCAATGTGTCAATAATCTGAATCAATGATTCAAATGTAACCTTTGCGAAAAAATCAATTTGAATACCAAATACTTTTTCTAAAGTCATAGCCGTCTCTAATGGTCCGATCCATCCCAAATGAGTAAGTTTATCCGGATAATCATCATATTGTGGATTAGGCACATAGGTATCGCGATTAATGGAGAGAATATTGACATGGTGATTGATCGGATCAATCATCAACAGCATATTGACATCACTATGACCGGCAATTGTTGGTTCTCCCATATCATCTAAGCCGCTCACATATACCACAAAGGGTTCATGAATCATGTCGACACTTGAAGTCTGAATGTCGTTTTGAACGCGCATCTTAAAGGTATGAAGAATTTTATAATCATTAAAATAATCCTCATTGATCGTTTCGGCAAGCGATTTGTCTAACGCACTAATCAATACAGCATCTACTTCATTTGAATTCAATGCCTTTAATTCTTCATCCATACTCTCATAAGAGATTTTTGATAAAGCCATCTTATCCGTTTCATTCAGACAATACGTTAACAGTTCACTTTCCTGATTGACATAGCCAACTGTTGAAACTGAAGAAAAATCATCCAATTTGCTATCTTTTCTTGTCATAACATACATCTGAATTACTGAAGTGGATCCATTGTCAACCTGTTGAAAAGCCCTACGAAGCTGTCCCTGGAAAACGGCTCCAAAAATCAAAACAACACTTAATAATACAAGCACTGCTTTTCTACAACTTCTAAAAAAAGAATTTCTAACTTTAAAGGTAAAAAAAATCCCAACACTCAGCATTAAAGTCAAAGCCAAAGCAAGCCATACATATTGATGAGGAAAAATACCCCCAAAAAAAGCCTCAACCGTAAAATAAAGACCAGCAAACAGAAATATGATCAACAAGATCAAATCAACTGTATTATTGATTCTTTTTCTTTTTTTCTTCATTTTGTCCATCCCTTTTAGTTTTCCCCGAATCATTTTCAGTATTAACAAAATACCAGAAATATTATATCACTATTTTAACATGTTTAAATGTGAAATTTTGTGAAATCAAAAAAAAGACCTCTTAGAGATCTTTTAAATCATTATCAACAATTTTCTGCATGATTTCCTTCTGCATCGGATCGGTAGTATATTTTAATACTTCCTGCATACAAGCCATTGCTTCATCATGCTTGGAATTGAAATTTAAAACATATGCCTTACGATAATTCCAAACGGCTTTTTCCTGATCTGAGCAATCAGCCAATTTTTCATCAATATAAGGAATCGTTGATAAATCATGATCAAAAAACATTCTGACATCCATATCTACAGCTCGCTTAATTTCTTCATCCAGCTTGTATTCATCAACAAAGGCATTGATCTTACGTTGAATATTTTTAGCGTTTGATACATTATCAGTCGATAAGAAATACTGGAAAACAGTCTGATAGGTCGTTAATTTCTGATTACGAGAAGTACGCATTCCTTCAATTAAAGAAAGCTGTTCCTTAACCTTCTTATCAGATCCTTTGGCAATATAGCGATTCAAACGTAAAAACTCACGATTAAATGGTTCAAAGAGCATCTTCACCATAAAAGAATCTGCAATTTGATCAAATTTTTCATCATCTTCTTCAATTACCGCTTTCATCAGCTTCATCGTATATTTTTTCGTTAATTCTTTTTTTACGATATAAGTAATGGTCAGTACAGCAAGTGTCACAACAACGGCAATTGCAATCTGTTTACTATCCATATAAAATCCTCCTTTCACTATTGTATCATAAAAACATCATCTTGAAGATGTAATCCTTTTCAATTTTACATAAA
>CAMEIZ010000200.1 GCA_945919165.1 uncultured Traorella sp. | reverse complement strand
CACTAAAAGAATTACACGATTCATGCGATTGTTGCTGATGTGATCTTTTTCTGTTTTTTGCCGCGCATGACTGACAATTCGATCTGAGAACCAAATAAAAAAACTGCCTAATAGAAAACCTGTGGTTGCAATCAGCCAAGCCGGGAAGACTTGCATCTTTTCAGCACGTTCAATAGCTGGTTCCAAAAGAGACCAAAAACTGGCAGCAATCATGACACCGGCTGCAAAGCCAAGCATCAGATTCAATACTTTCTGATTCGTCGTTTTGAAAAAGAAAACAGCAGCGGCACCTAAGGCTGTAACAGCCCAAGTGCCCAAGGTTGCTAAAAAGGCCATAATAACGAATTGATTCATGAATCACCTCTCTTTAACCTATGAAACTGATGAAAGATTATCTGGGCTTTCAAAAAAAAGAAAACAGATAAAAATCGACTTTTTAAAAGATTTTCAGTCAGGTAATATCTTATTGGCAGCATTTATGACAAAAAGTAATCTTACTGATTCTACTTTTATTTTAGTTATTTTTACAGAATTGTGGAGGTTTTCAATCAATGATATATTGAATATGGATAGTATCCAAGGAGGAAAAAATGAAGAAGATAGCAGCTTTATTTTTAAGTTTCATGATGCTGGCAGGTCTAGTTGGATGTACAGGCAGTAATGATCCGGGAAAAGATAAAAAAATCATCAATGTTGGCGTTTCAATTTATAAATTTGATGATAATTTCATGACTCTGTATCGCCAGGAAATCGAAGCGTATTTTAAAACGTTGAGTACAGATGAAGTTACGTATCAAGTAACTGTGCAGGATGGTAAAAATGATATGGCAGAACAAACCAGTCAAATTGATAATTTTATTGCACAGGATTATGATGTGTTAATCATTAATTTAGTTCAAGCAACATCTGCCGCCACAATCATTGATAAGTGTGAAGCAGCAAAAAAACCTTGTATTTTTATTAATCGTGAACCTAGCGTTGAAGATATGAAAAAATATGAAGGTATGATTACCTATGTTGGGGCAGATGCCCGTCAATCCGGAAAGATGCAGGGAGAAATCATCGCTGAATTGGATAATAAGGGTGATTTAAACAATGATGGTTTATTGCAGTATGTGATGGTCGTTGGAGACCCTGAAAACGTAGATGCCAAGTATCGTACGCAGTATTCGATTGAACAGTATATAGAAAAGAGCGGATTAAAAGTCGATAAACTCGATGAACAGCGCGGTGACTGGGATCAGGCAAAGGGTCAGGAAATTGTTGCCAATGCTCTGACACAATATAAAGATAAAATTGAAGTTGTTTTCTGCAACAATGATGCCATGGCATTAGGAGCTGCACAGGCGATTAAGGCGGCAGGAAGAACAGTTGGCAAAGATATTTATCTGGTAGGTGTAGATGCCTTAGCAGAAGCTGTGGAAATGGTTGGTAATGATGAAATGAGCGGAACTGTTCTAAATGATCATATTAGTCAGTCACACAAAGCAGTTGATGCAGCGATCAAAGCTGTAAAAGGTGATAAACTGGATACCTATTATTGGGTAGATTATGTAAAGGTAACTCCAAAAAACGCATCTCAGTTTAAATAAACTCATGATTAGGTGTGCTAGGCACACCTAATTTTAAGAGAAAGAGGTAAAGATGAGTGAAGTTGTATTAGAAATGAGAAACATTTCAAAAAGATTTCCAGGTGTAACAGCTTTAGATCATGTAAATCTGAAAATCAAAAAAGGCAGTGTTCATGCTTTAATGGGTGAAAATGGAGCAGGAAAATCAACGATCATGAAATGCTTATTCGGCATTTATAAAAAAGATGATGGAGATATCTATCTTGAAAATCAGAAGGTAACAATCAAAGACAGTCAGGATGCCCTCAATTACGGCATTGCCATGGTTCATCAGGAACTGCAGTCAATTCCGGAATGCAGTATCGCAGAAAATATTTTCTGCGGACGATATCCTTTGAAAAAAATAGGACCATTTTCTCTGATCGATCATTCAAGAATGAATCAGGAATGTAAAACACTCCTAAATGAGATTCATCTAACATTAGACCCTAAAACAAAACTAAAAGAACTATCAGTTTCTCAGAGACAATCTATTGAAATTGCGAAAGCCATTTCTCATAATGTGAAAATTGTCATTATGGACGAGCCAACATCCTCATTAAGTGAAAATGAAGTTGAAAGCCTGTTTGAAATCATCAGATCTCTTAAAGAAAAAGGAACTTCTATTATCTATATTTCTCATAAAATAGAAGAAATACTAAAAATTGCAGATGAGGTCACAATCATGCGTGATGGAACATATGTGGGTAACTGGCTTTGCAGCGAATTGAGTGAAGATGAAATCATCTCTAAAATGGTTGGAAGAGAACTCACTCAACGTTATGACAAACGACAGATTGAACCTGAAGAAATCATTCTTCAGGTCAACGATTTGACATCACCAGACCCAAAATCGTTCCAGCATGTTTCTTTCACATTAAGAAAAAAAGAAATCTTGGGAATTGGTGGTTTAGTTGGTGCTAAAAGAAGTGAATTGATGGAAAGCCTATTTGGTATTCGCCCGTTAAAAAGTGGTGAAATTATATATAAAAATGAAAAGATCAGTATTCATAGTCCAAAAGATGCCATTTCAAAAGGAATTGCGTTATTGACTGAAGATCGTCGGGCTACAGGTATTTTTGGAATGCTTTCAATTACAGATAATGTCGGTATTGCTTCTCTGAATCAATATTTGGATTTCAAAATGATCCTGAATCAAAAAAAGTTAGAAAAAACAGTAAATGAAAGCGTAAAAAAAATGAAAATTAAAACCGTCA
>CAMEIZ010000199.1 GCA_945919165.1 uncultured Traorella sp. | reverse complement strand
TCGAAAAAAAGGAATCATTTCTTCTGTTATTTTTACCATCCATGTCTGTAATTGTTTCATGTCGATACTTGATGTCAGATTGATCGACTGTGCATAAGCTATTAATTGAAAAACAGTTGCCTGAATGAGCTCAATGATCTCATCCAGATTTTTGACTGTCAGATAGATTAAAGATCCAAATAACAATATAACGATGATGACAAAACCAACATAAAAGAAAATAATTCTTTTCTTTGAGCAAGACTTGCCATTTGTAATTAAAGGCTGAAGAAAAAACGCAAGTACAATACCGATCCATAAAGGAGACAGAGCACTTACCAGTGAAAAAACCCAATCAAAAAAGGCAAACTGTTTTAATATTAAAATAAGAATTAGAACTGATGCACTTAAAAAGAAAATAGAAGGAGCATGCTTAGTCAAAAATGAAAATTTCATATAAAAACCCCAAATTGGGGTCAGTCTAAATAATCCTGCATCTGATGAAACTGCTTCATCATATTTTTCTTAGCACGTTTTGTACGATGGCATATATCATCGATTTCTTCCTCGTTGTTATAGCCGACAAGAATACCAATGCCAAGTCCTAAAATCAAACCAATCAGTCCTCTGTTCATAAGCTCACCTCTTCCATAACTAATATGGCGTATATAGAGGTTTTTATTCAGCAAGAATTCTGTTTTTTAATGTTGTTTGACGAATACGCTCATTTTGATTTTTTATTGCACTTAAAAGCGTTTCATAGCTTCCAAGTAATATTAAAGATTTTTTAGCACGGGTAATTCCCGTATAAATCAATCTTCTTGATAAAATAGAACTGAAAGAACGCGATATTGGCATAATAACAATGGGATATTCACTTCCCTGGGATTTATGAATGGAAATACAGTAGGCATGAGTCAATAGTTCAAATCTTTCTTTTGTATATTCAACAATGATTCCATCAAAATCCACAATGATACAATCCATTGGATAGCCATCTTCTTTTTTTAAGATTTCAATGATTTCTCCAATATCTCCATTATACACATCTTCATCCGGAAGATTTTTTAATTGTAATACTTTATCATGTTCTCGAAATATCCGATATCCTACACGAATCTCTTTAGAAAACGGATTCGGAGGATTCAGTTTCTTTTGAAGTGAAAGATTCAGCTGATCAATTCCACATACCGATGAATAAATTGGCGAGAGTACTTGAATATCCTGATCAACATATCCTTTATCAAATGCTTTTTCTACGATATTGAGAATTTGATCCTTGATACGCTCACTTGGACACTCAAAAAAAGCAATATCTTTTCCATGAAGAAGACGCTCACATTGACCGTTTTTCATTTCATGAGCCAGTTCAACAATATCACTGCCGTTTGACTGGCGGAAAATCTTTTCCAGACGTAATAAAGGAAATCGATTGGATTCAATACAATCCTTTAATACCGTACCAATACCAACACTTGGCAGCTGATCTTCATCGCCGATAATCAAAATCTTTTTTATATGGTGACTGGCTTTTGTCAGATGATAAAAAAGCCACTGATCCACCATTGAAAACTCATCAATAATCAAACAATCCAAATATAAAGGATCCTGATCATTTACCTGAAAGGTGTTCGTTTCCAAATCCCATTTTAAAAGACGGTGAAGTGTACAGGCTGGCATTCCTGAACACTCACTTAATCGCTTGCTGGCCCTGCCGGTAGGTGCGCACAGCATGATCTGATCCCGATAGAAAAACTTCTGATAAAGGGTTAATATGGCTTTCACAATTGTTGTTTTTCCAGTGCCTGGTCCTCCTGTCAATATGGAAAAAGGATGGTCAAAAAACATTTTAATTGCTTCAATTTGTTTTTCTTCATAAGTGATTGAAAACTCTTGTTCAATAATTTTGATTTCTTCATCAATGTTTTCTATTTTTGTTTCGTAATCGAATGTATAAGGAAAAGATTTTAAAAAAGCTGCTATCCCATTTTCCGCATCATATTGTGTATAATGATAAATTCGGTTTTCTTCAATGACAATAAAACGATCACGAATCAATTGTTCAAAACATTCTTCATAATCAAAGCATTCAAAAGATATGTCTTCTTTTTTTAATCGTTTTTTGATCGTTTCTTCAAACTTTTCTTTTTCAATATAACTATTCCCGCTTCGAATACATGACTCCAATATTTCAGATTCAATCAATGCTTTCAAACGATAAGGATGTTGTTTCTCAAAACCTAATATTGATGCAACCTTATCAGCTGTCTTAAAACCAATCCCATCAATGTCTTCCATTAAACGATAGGGATTGTGCTGAATTATAGATACTGCTTCATTTCCATAAGTGACCTGTACTTTTTCAAGCTGACGAACATTTAATCCGATCTGATTAAAAAAAACAACACTGTCATCCAATTCATCACTCATTTCAATTCCGCGAAGAATACTTTGGATTTTCTTATCGTTCTTTCTAAACAGATTCAAAAGAACATCAGGATTTTCACGAATTTGTTCAATGGCATTTAAGCCAAGAGTTTCAACTATTTTACGAGCTGTTTTTTCTCCGATACCAACAAATCGGCTGCTGGAAAAATAATGAATAAGTGCATCTTCATCCGTTGGTTTCATGAGATGTATTTCTTCAATTTCAAACTGCATTCCGTATCGTTCATGTTCTTTATAATGACCGACACATTCATAAATAGAATGTGAATCTACAATTGGAAGAATACCGGTAACGGTGAGTGTTTTCTCCTGATGATCATTCAATTTAAAAGAAGCCACCGTAAAAGCACTCAGCTCATGACGATAGCGAATATGAGTAAATTTTCCCTGAATTACATAAGATTCTTCCATATTTCTCCTTTTTT
>CAMEIZ010000198.1 GCA_945919165.1 uncultured Traorella sp. | reverse complement strand
GTCAGCTTTGCGTAAGGCAAAAGAAAAAGGATGCCAGATTGGTGTTTACGCTGCTACCACTGTAGGTGAGGAAACTACTATGCGTGGTGCTTACTGGGCTGCTTCAAAGGTTAAACCAACATGTGCCATTGCTGTTGATGTCACTTATACCAGTGATTATGAAGGAGTGGATGGCAATACAACGGGAGAAGTTTCTCTTGGAAAGGGACCGGTATTGTGTCATAGCTCAATTGTAAATAAAAACATGAATCAATTGCTGAAAAAGTGTGCTGCTCAATTAAATCTATCTCTTCAGTATGAGATTGCTGCTGGCAGAACGGGAACAGATGCCGATCATATTCATTTTACGAATGATGGTGTTCCGACTGCTTTGGTTTCAATTCCACTTCGTTATATGCACTCTTCTATTGAAACATTGTCTTTAAAAGATGTTGAGGATATTATTGATTTACTGGCTGAATTCTTATGTACGTTTCAAAATGGAATTGAGCTTGATCCGCTAAAAGAATAAATATGATTAGAACAATAGACAGTGTCAACAGTGGTGAAAAAATTTAGAATAATACCTTTGTGTAAATTGTTAGGAAAGCCTTGGCTTTCCTCTTTTATTTGTAACCGTTTTCAATTATAATAAAATTGAGGTGAAAATATGAGCCAATATATATGTGCAATCGATCAGGGCACAACCAGTACAAGAGCCATTCTTTTTGATCGGCACAGCAATATTATTGCGACAGCGTCAAAAGAATGTGAAAACTATTATCCAAAACCAGGTTGGGTTGAACAGAATGCCAATATGATTTATGCCAGCGTGATCTCTGTGATCAATGAAGTAGTTGCTTTGGGTAATATAGCGATGAGTGATATTGCTGCTATCGGGATTACCAATCAACGTGAGACAACTATTATATGGGATAAAAAAACAGGAATGCCGGTTTCTTTTGCCATTGTCTGGCAGTCCAGACAATCGAATTCCTATTGTGAAGAGATGAAAGCCAAAGGATATGAACCGTTTTTTTATGAAAAATGTGGTTTGGTTTTAGATCCATATTTTAGTGCATCGAAAATTCGCTATATTTTAGATCATATTGAAAATGGACAAACACGTGCTGAAAATGGTGAACTGCTATTTGGAACAGTTGAATCATTTTTGATTTGGAAACTAACTATGGGAAAGGTACATGTCAGTGATGTCAGCAATGCTTCCAGAACATTGTTGATGGATTTGAAGACTTTGGATTGGGATGATGAATGCTGTGCTTTATGGAATATTCCAAAATGCATGCTTCCGCGCATTGTTGATAATTCCTGTGTTTATGGAACTACGGCAAAGGGTTTATTAGGAGATGTTGAAATTCCTATTGCCAGTGCTGTTGGTGATCAGCAGGCTGCATTGTTTGGTCAAACCTGCTTTGAAAAAGGTAGTGTCAAGAATACTTATGGTACAGGATGTTTCCTGTTAATGAATACCGGTGATGAACTGATTCATTCAAAAAAGGGACTTTTAAGCTGCGTGGGGTGGAAAATTGGTTCAGAAGTGAATTATGTGTTGGAAGGCAGTGTGTTTGTAGCTGGAGCAGCTATTCAATGGCTAAGAGATGGATTGAAAATCATACGTGATTCATCTGAAACAAATTCACGTGCAAGAAAAGTTGAAAGCTGTGATGGAGTTGTTGTAGTACCAAGTTTTACCGGATTGGGAGCACCTTATTGGAAACCAAATGTAAAAGGAGCGATTTTTGGTTTGACAAGAGGCAGTCAGCAGGATCACATCATAAGAGCTACATTGGAATCATTAGCTTACCAGACGAATGATGTTTTGAAAGCAATGTGTGAGGATGCCAATATGAGTATTCCTGTGATGCAGGTGGATGGAGGAGCCAGCAAGAATGATTTTTTGATGCAGTTTCAAAGTAATATATCCAATACGATGATCAAACGTTCTCTGATTTCAGAAACCACAGCTTTAGGAGCTGCCTATTTGGCAGGATTAGCTGTAGGTTATTGGAAAGATAAAAAAGAAATTCGGGAGAATTATCAGATTGGCAGTATTTTTGAGCCTGAAATGTCAGAAGAAGAAAGAATGAAACGTTTGGCAAGATGGAAAAAAGCTGTTGAAAGTGTCATTTTGTTTGAATAATAAAGAAAACAGCCATTCATGTACAAATGATGACTAAAAAGTACAAGTTAATCTTAAGATTGTGAAAAAATAGTCTTGACTGAAACTGGCAGATTTAGTAAAATGATAGGGTACTGGGAGGAAGATATATTATGAAAAAATTATCAGTATTATTATTAGCCGTAGCATTATGTGCTTGTGGCGCAAAAGCAGAAGTTAAGAAAGGTACAGGAGAAGCTACTTACGACAACCACGGAACTGAAGCTAAAGTTACTGCAGAAGTTACTTTGGAAGACGGAAAGATCAAAGAAGTTAAATTCGATGAAACTTACCCTGATAAAGAAACTGGTGAAATGTCAACTAAGAGAACTCTTGGTGAAAAGTATGACATGAAGAAAGCTTCAGCTATCGGTAAAGAATGGTTCGAACAGGTAGATTACCTTCAGGAAAAATTAGTTGGTACTGACGGAAAGATCGCTTTAGACGAAACTGGAAAAGCAACTGACGAAGATCTTTTAACTGGATGCACAATCAACCTGACTAACTTACAGGCTGCTCTTGATGACGCTATCGCTAACGCTAAATAAGAAGAGCTAAATCAATGAAACAAAAAGGAAACAATTGTTTCCTTTTTATTTACCTTCGTGTATAATATCAAAAGGAAGTGAACTATGAACAGAACCAGAAAAATGACAACCATCGCCATGTGTATTGCGTTAGCCGTTGTCTTCCATTCAA
>CAMEIZ010000197.1 GCA_945919165.1 uncultured Traorella sp. | reverse complement strand
AGCTGATACCTTCTCCATACATGATCTCTACCACAGCTGTTTTAAATGGTGGAGCAACCTTATTCTTGACAATCTTCACATTGACCTTATTACCGACAATTTCACTGCCATTTTTAATTGCTTCACTCTTTCTGATTTCAACACGAACAGAAGCATAGAATTTCAGTGCGCGGCCTCCCGGTGTCGTTTCAGGATTACCAAACATAATGCCCACCTTTTCACGCAGCTGATTGATGAAAATAGCCGTACATTCACTTTTGTTCATTACTCCGGAAAGCTTTCTCATGGCTTTTGACATTAAACGAGCCTGAAGTCCCACCTGAGCATCTCCCATTTCTCCATCTAATTCAGCCTGCGGAACCAAAGCAGCTACAGAGTCAATCACAACTAAATCAATAGCTCCTGACTTGATCAGCATTTCTGTAATTTCAAGTGCCTGTTCTCCACTGTCGGGCTGAGATAAAATCAGATCATCAATCTGAACTCCCAACTTCTGAGCATAAATCGGATCAATGGCATTTTCGGCATCAATGAAAGCTGCACGACCGCCTTTTTTCTGAACCTGAGCAATTGCATGAAGTGCCAAAGTTGTCTTACCACTTGATTCAGGTCCATAGATTTCAATGATTCTTCCTTTAGGAAATCCACCAATACCCAATGCCTGATCAATTTTTAAAGAACCCGAACTGATGGCATCTACGTCCACACTGGCACGATCGCCCAATTTCATAATGGAACCTTTCCCATATTGCTTTTCAATCTGTGCAATGGTGTCTTTCAGTAAAACTTCTGACTTGTCTTTCTCCATAATATACTTCTCCTCTATTCCTTATATATCCATTAAATCATTGAAAATCCCACTATTTTTTTTATTTTTTGAATACTTTCATCAATGACCTGACAACGAATTTCATTTCGGCTGCCGCTTAATTGAAACTCAAAACAATAGACATCTTCATGATAACATACACCGCAATAGATCCTGCCCACCGGTTTATTGTCACAAATAGAGGGACCCGCGTTGCCAGTATATGAAATCGCCAAATCCACTTCCATCAGTTTTTTTGTATTTATCGCCATCTCAATGGCAACCTCTTGGCTGACAACACCATAGGTTTGAATCGTTTCAGGCTGAACATGAACGATCTTTTCTTTAATCTCATTCCAATAAGTAACAAAACCACCTTTATAAATCTCACTGATACCGCTAATATCACACAGCTTAGAAGCTAGTAGTCCCCCGGTACAGGATTCACAGGTAGCAATTGTTATTTTTTTTGATTTACATATTTCAACAAATTCTTCCATTACATTGTTTCCATGACAGTATCTTTCATCTGCATAAAATAACCAATACCGCTGGCGACTGATACCAGCATAGAGAACCAGAGCATAAATTCACTCATCGGAAATCTTAACAATTCAAATGGCAGATTATTTAAAAGAACCAGAATAATGGTAATCATTTGACTGACCGTCTTGATTTTTCCTAGCATTCCTGCAGCCACGACTACTCCTTTGCTGGCTGTACTCATTCTTAATCCATCCACAATGGTATCACGCCAGATCATAATAATAACAGGAACAATTGGCACCATACCAAAACAAGCAAACATGACAAACATCGTATTGACTAATAATTTGTCAGCAATTGGGTCAATAAATTTTCCAAAAGATGTAACTAAATTATTTTTACGTGCTATCTGGCCATCCAAATAATCCGTAAAGGAAGCAGTTGCAAACAGAATCAACACAATGATATTCTTCAAAGACAAAGAAACAATTCCAATTTCAAATTCCGGTACAGCTATATTCAACTGTGCATATGGAAAAATCCATACAACCACAATTAATGGAACAAGCAGCATTCTAAAACAAGATAATTTATTCGGTAGATTCATTTTCATTTCCTCCAAATGTATACGTAATATTCACAACTCCGGTTTTATTGGCAATGGAATCATCAATTTCTACTTCTTTGTCATTGATCCACATTTTTGTTTTCGCAAAATAACCAAAGTTTAAAAGAATTTCCTGATTTTTAGTCGGATCAAGCTCAATTTCAAGCTTTGTTCCCGTATCATATACTTTTCCAACAGGATCTTTCATCACGGTACCATCCAAAGTTGCTTTCAGCCATGAATTAGCATGAAATTCAATCGTAAGAGTGAACTTTTCTTCAGCGTTTTCGATGACATAATGAGTCGCATCGGTTTTCACAATGTTAATTTCCTTTACAACAGGCGGTTCAGGTATATCATCCTGAGGCTTATCCGGCTTGTCAGGTTCATTCACTACTGGTGGAAGCACCTCACTTGGGTTATTTTCAAAATGCTGGGCCAGATAATATCCGCCAACCGTTAGACAGCATAATACAACAAGTGCAATTACTGCAATAAAAGTGATCAGAGAAAAATCTACTTCTCTTTTCACTTTGGTTTTTTTATATTTCTTGTTGTATTCATGAACTTTCTTTTTGGAATTCTCTCGGATATTTTTTTCACTTTCCGCAATAGCGCGAACTTTTTCCTTTTCAAAACTCATGGTGTAATTGTCAATACTTTCATGAAGTTTTTCCTTTATTTCCTGATAGTTGATGCCAACTGCATTACAATAAGCTTGAAGAAAAAACTGAAGATAGGTAATATCATCTTTAAAAACCGTTATATCTCCTTCTTCAATAGCCTTGATACGAACTGTCGGCATTTTGGTTTTTTCCGCAATCTGATCGATTGTGAATCCTTTTTCGAGTCTTTTTTGCTTGAGTAATTCTCCAATTTCTTTCATAGTACATCAATCACCTTTTTAGACTGTCATATTATATCATGTTCTATGATGCTTTTCAAATAAGGAAACTGCTATTTCCAACATTCCAAGCATAAAAAAACACCA
>CAMEIZ010000196.1 GCA_945919165.1 uncultured Traorella sp. | reverse complement strand
TTTTTTGCGGACTAAGCGAGCAGCATGATCTGCATGATGCTTGTTTTGATGTTGATGAGAAAGAATGTTTAAAAGCAATAGAAGTCATGATACAGCTGGTGGAGATGTTTGATTATGTGAAAGCATGTGATTGAATTGACATTGGGAATAGAATCTCTATAATAGTTAATATGGTTAACTAATTGGAGGTGACTATGAAATTAAAAGAAATCAATAAAGATATCTGGAATCTGAAAAAGAAGATTTCACATTTACAGCTTTCGAAAACAATGTCACATTCTATTTTTCATATTTTAATGATGATTGAAAAACAATCAAAGGAAATGAGTGTTTTAGATGAAAACATTCAAGCAGTTCCGATGAATTATTTATTTGATTGTATCCATGTTTCAAAACCAGCCGTCAGTAAAATGATCAAAGAATGTGAAAGCCGAGGTTATATCAAAAAATATGTCAGTGATAAGGATAAACGTTATATGTACATTTCTTTGACTTCAAAAGGTCAAAAGGATTTATTAAAGGCAGAAAATGAGGTCAGAGAATCGATTGAATGGATTTCTTCGCATTTTAGTGATGAAGAAGTTGATTTATATCGTAATTTAGTTTTGAAATTGAACCAAGTGCTTGATGATTTTAACAGAAAGGATGATCAGAATGCTTAGACTTAAAAAATATCTAAAACCATATCTTTTCATGATTGTGTGTTCCATTATCTTGCTTTTTATCTCCAATCTATGTGATTTGAAGCTTCCTGATATTATGTCTGATATTGTGAATGTCGGAATTCAGCAATATGGGATTGAACATGCCGCACCTTCAGAATTGAGTCAGGAAGGTCTTGATTTTTTAGAGACTTTTATGAGTGTTGAAGAAAAGAATACGATTCATGAAAACTATGAATTTGTTGATGATCACTATGAAATCAAATCTTTTGATCAGATTGAACAGCTTGATGGAATCTTTTCATTAAGTGAATGGACCATGATTCAGGCTGTTTCAAGTATGAATCAAGGTAATATCTCAACAAGTGAACAAACTTTTGATGAAATAAAGCTTACAGAGCTATATCAGATGAAGCCTTATTTTGAAATGCTGGATCTTCAACAAGCCAGAAAGATGGCAATGAATTTAGATGAAAGTATGAGAAATAGTACAGGTATCGTTTTTGCACGCTTGTTTTATGAAGAAGTTGGTGTAAATACAGAAAAAATGCAGCGTGATTTTATTTTGACAAGTGGTTTGAAAATGTTGATGATTGCCTTTTTGGGTGTTTTAACGATTATCAGTGTCAGCTTCATTTCATCTAAAGTCAGCAATGGTGTGGCTGCGAATTTGAGAAAGGATGTATTCCGTAAGGTTGAAGATTTTTCAAATGCGGAATTTGATCAGTATTCAACTGCTTCATTAATCACCAGAACCACCAATGATGTAACTCAGGTTTCTGGTTTGATAATGATGGGACTGAGAATTATGATCAGTGCTCCGATTATGGGTATTGGAGCTATGCTGATGATTTTTAAACGAAATACTTCCATGGTCTGGATTTTAGGACTTGGGATTGTCTGTGTTTTGATCATGATCATTTTCATGTTTATTTTTGCTCTTCCAAAATTTAAAATGATTCAAAAGCTGGTTGATAAACTCAATCTGGTTGCACGAGAAAACTTGAATGGATTAATGGTTGTCAGGGCATTTAAAAATCAGGATTTTGAAGCCAAGCGTTTTGATGAGGCAAACAATAACCTGACAAAAACTCAGCTGTTTATTAATCGTGTCATGGCAACGATGATGCCGTTTATGAATCTGATGATGAATGGCATGATGTTATTGATTATTTGGGTAGGTGCTCATCAGATTGCGAAAAGCACGATGCAGGTCGGAGATATGATGGCTTTCATTACCTATACCATGCAGATCGTGATGTTTGCCATGATTTTTATCATGGTACCGAGAGCCAGTGTCAGTGCCTCACGTATTGCAGATGTTTTGGAAAGTGAGTGTCAGATTGTTGATCCTGTGAATCCGCTTCCTTTTGATGAAAGTCAAAGAGGTGTTGTTGAATTTAAAAATGTTTCCTTTAATTATGGCGATGCTCAGGAAGATGTGCTTCAAAACATATCATTTGTTGCGAAACCGCATGAAACAACAGCTTTTATTGGTTCAACAGGTTCCGGAAAGAGTACATTGATCAATCTGATTCCGCGTTTTTATGATGTTACTCAGGGAGAAATCCTTGTTAATGGTGTCAATGTGAAAGATGTGAATGTAAAAGATCTGCATGATCAGATTGGTTATGTTGCACAAAAAGGTGTTCTTCTTTCAGGTACCATTGCATCCAACATTAAGTATGGAAATGATTCATTAAGTGATGAAGAACTCAAAGAAATCGCATGTGTTGCCCAAGCGGATGAATTTATCTCACAGAAAAGTGATGGCTATGAATTTGAAATTGCACAGGGTGGTGCAAATGTTTCAGGTGGTCAGAAACAACGTTTAAGTATTGCTCGTGCACTGGCTAAAAAAGCTCCGATTTTGATTTTTGATGATTCTTTCTCAGCACTTGATTTTAAAACGGATCGAGCTTTAAGAAAAGCTTTAAAAGAGTATTCGAGTGATGCGACAGTGTTAATTGTGGCTCAGCGTGTCAGCAGTATTATGAATGCTGAGCAGATCATTGTATTGGATGAAGGAAAAATTGTTGGTAAGGGAACACATGATGAATTATTAAAAACGTGTCCGACTTATTATGAAATTGCTTCAAGTCAGTTAGCAAAGGAGGAATTGTAAGATGGCAGAGAAAATGATGACATCCAAAAAACCTCAGCGTCATGGTCATGGGCCTCATGGCATGATGGCAACAGAGAAAGCTAAGGATTTTAAAGGTACTTTCCG
>CAMEIZ010000195.1 GCA_945919165.1 uncultured Traorella sp. | reverse complement strand
CTTTGATTATCCATTACATCTCGGTGCCAAAGAACCAGGTACTCTTTTTACCAGCTCTATCAAATCCAGTGCAGCTTTATCAGTACTTTTACATGAAGGAATTGGCGATACAATCCGTATCAGTGTCAATGGCGATCCGGTGAATGAAATAATGATCTGTAAACAGTTATTAAAGTGTTTACATCTAATAGATCATGTTCCTAATCTAATTGCCTGCCCAATGTGTGGAAGAACAAGTTATGATATTGAAAGTGTTATTAAAGAAATTGAGCCTTTCCTTTTAAATCTAAATAGTGATATTACAGTAGCCATTATGGGATGTGCTGTAAATGGACCAGGAGAAGCGAAACATGCGGATATTGCCATTGCCGGAGGTAAAGATGAAGGTCTTTTGATCAAAAAAGGAAAGATTATAGAAAAATTGCCAACTGAACAAATGGTCAGTCGGCTTAAAGAAGAAATACTTAAAATGATAAATGAATAGCACGAAAGTGCTATTTTATATTGATAAAGTGTTTACTGCGTAACATTTGAATTTCATCTTTGTAGGGAGGAAAATTATTAATGTAAGGAGTTTCAAGTATAATAGGTATATCTTTGAGTAAAGGATGGTGAGCAATCGAACATAGAATATCAAAACCTATCTCACCATGGCCTATATTTTCATGTCGATCTTTATGAGCACCTAAAGTATTTTTTGAGTCATTTAAATGAACAACTTTTAGATAGTCTAGACCAATAATTCGATCAAATTCATTTAAAACTGATTCAAAATTATGTAAATCATATCCTGCATCATGGACGTGACAAGTATCTAGGCACACACCAATATGCTGATAGTCTACACCTTCTAAAATAGAACGCAGCTCTTCAAATGTCTTACCGCATTCACTTCCCTTTCCCGCCATCGTTTCGATGCATACAACGCATTTCTGTTCTTGTAAGAAAGCTTCTTTCAATCCTGAAATAATACTTTTTATTCCGGCTGTACAACCTGCATTGACATGTGACCCTGGATGAAGCACTAAATAAGGTGATCCGATAGCATCTGTTCGTTTAATTTCGTTGCGTAATAACTCTACGCTATTAGCAAATGTTGTGGGATTTAAAGTATTGGCCAGATTGATTAAATATGGAGCATGGACAACAATATCGAAACAGCTGCGAGAATACTGATTTAAATATTCATTAGCTTCTTTGATTTTTAGCTTATCAATAGAAACACGACGGCCATTTTGAGGAGGACCAGTATAAATCATGCAGACATCAGCATCATAAGATATCATGTCCTGAACACTCTTTAATAAATAATCAGGTGACGACATCGAAATATGACAGCCAAGTCTCATTCTTCCATGCCTCTTTTACGAATCTGAGCTGCGATAGCTCTTTCTTTTTTCTGACGTTTGATGTCTTCCTGAATCATAGCTCGTTTAGCTTTACGTTTTATCTGAAGAATTTCCTGTTTTCTTTTTTTCTTATAGCCTGGCTTAACTACTTTCTTTTTTCGATTGACAATCATGCTGGCTTTCTTTTCCAGTTCATCTATTTTTGATGTTTTTGCTGGAAACAAGTCTTTTAATATGATCCATTCACCATTTCGAATGTTTTGGTGCTTAAAATGAATACCTTTATTGGCAAGCTGGCGAATACTTGTTTCATCTTCACTTTTATACAAACTATAACAGATTCCGCTCATCCCAGCACGTCCGCATCTTCCAGCACGATGAATATAGAAATCAAGCTCACTTGGAAAACCTAAAGAAATAACATGAGAAACACCTTTAATGTCAATACCTCTGGCAGCAATATCGCTGGCAACTATATAGGTTTTATCTAAATTCATCAGATTCTTCATGGCATTTTTTCTGGCTCTGGATGTCATATCACCATGCAGCTCAATCAGATCATAGCCATGATCACGCATCAGCTGTGCAGTTGCAGCCGCTTTATTTCGAGTATTAGCAAAAATTAAACATACATAAGGTTTAAAGCCTTTTAAAACTTCTAACAACTTTTCTTCATATTCAAGATGTTTGCATGGAACTAAAATATGTTCAATCTTAGGGGCACTGATATGATGGTCATCTTCAACTTTTACAATTACCGGAGCATGCATGTATTTTTTTAAAAAAACCTGCAATCCTTCCGGAATTGTAGCACTGAAAGAAAGCATCTGAAGATCTTTACGCATTTTAGATGCGAAAGCATCAATATCTTCTAAAAAACCAAATTCTAATGTCATATCAGATTCATCAATAACTAATAATGAAGCTTTTTCAATGCGAAGCGTCTGTTCCTGTAAAAAAAGATCTTTGATTCTTCCAGGAGTACCAATTACCACATGAGGTTGCTGCTTCAAACTGGTATTTTGTTTATTTTTGTCGATTCCGCCACTGATCAAACGCACTCGACATCCAGGTAGAGCATCACTTAAGTCACTGGCTCGCATGTAAAGCTGAAGTGCCAGTTCACGTGTAGGAGCAGTAATCACGACCTGAACTTCATTAATTGTAGGATCAATTCTTTCAATAATTGGAATTAAAAAGGCATGAGTTTTTCCAGTTCCAGTATCACTGATGCCAATTACGTCTTTTCCTTTTAAGATTAGAGGAATCACCTTTTGTTGAATAGGGGTTGGTTCTATAAAATGATTCTGTTCAATGAAAGCTTTTGTAGTTTCCTTAAACTGATAATCGCTAAATTTACTCATAATTCTTCTCCTTTTGTTAGATTATTATAACATAATTTATGAAGTTGTGGTATGATTGCTTTGAGGTGAAACATGCAAATTATTAAAGTTACTCCCCGAGGCTATTGTAAAGGGGTTGTCAGAGCCATTGAAATAGCCAAAAGAACCCGTAAAGAACATCCAAACGTAAAAATTTCAATATTAG
>CAMEIZ010000194.1 GCA_945919165.1 uncultured Traorella sp. | reverse complement strand
CCGGCTCTTCCAATTGAGCTTCCACAAACGTTGTACATCTCATGCCTTCATGAACCATCGTCTTAAATTTTTCAATCATTTGATCAAAGAACACATCCTTGGATTTCATGCATCCTCCGCCCACTACAAACATATGCGGATTGACAACATGAGCAATATCGGCAAACATCATAGCCAAATCCGTTGTCATTTCATCAACGATTTTTAAAGCTGTCTCGTCTTTTTCTCTAGCCAGATCAAAAACCATACCGGCATGCTTTATATGATCACCAATCAGCTGTTTTCCTTTGCGGGTAATGGCTAATCCGCTGGCTTCATTTTCAACAGCTCCCACATTCAGATAATTGATTTTTTCACGATTGCGGTCAATGATAATATTGGCAATTTCACCGGCATAACCGGCCATACCGCTTACTAACTGATGATTTACTGTAAAGGCTCCGCCAATGCCTGTTGAAATCGTTACATAATAACAGATAGGCGCATCTTTTCCAGCACCATGATAGCTCTCTGCCAGACAGGCAACATTGACATCATTATCAGCATATGCCTTTAAACCACATCTCTTAGAGATTTCTTCACACATCGGATAACCGGTAAAACCCGGCAAATTGGTTGAGAGCATCATCACACCTTTTTCAGTATCAACCGGACCCGGAACACCCAAACCGATACCTTTGGCATTTTCATAGCCATCTAATGATTGAATCATGCGAACAATCTTATCAATAACATGTTCAACACCCAATTCAATCTCTGTACTTTCTTTGACAACATCGATGATTTTTCCGGTTTCATCTACCTTGGCTGCACGAACATTTGTTCCTCCAAGATCCACACCGATATAAGTATTCATTTTCATTTCCTCCTACTTAATTTCAAACCAATAGCTGGTCATAAAGGTTTTATTTGGCGATAAACTCATCATGCCCTCTCTTTTTTCAAATGGTGTATCATTTTCTTCATAATCACCATGTCCAAACCAAGGCTCAATACAAATGAAATCAGCCTCAGCATCACTGCTCCACAATGCTAAAAACGGATATCCCTCAATACTCATACGAATGGTATATTCCGGCATTGTCAGATCGACATAAGGACTTTTCAGATTTTCATAAATCAGTGTGCCATCTTTTTCAATATCAGCATGTGACAGCTTCCAGCTTTTCATTTCCACAGCTTCTTTCACCACTTTGCCATTTTTAGCGTGGATCTGAGTAGCTGATTCAGGACATGCATAAATCAGTTCTGATTGCGCATAGTCTCGAACAAGAAAACCAGGATGAAGGCCAAAAGTAAATGGCATGACAACATTTGAATCATTTGTAATTTCATAGGTAATGACTACACGATTCTCCACCAGCTTATAATGAATGCGATACGTAAAATCAAACGGATACTGACTCTTTGTTGTTTCATCACTTTTCAGCTGCATAATAATTTCATCCATACTGTTTTTAACATATTCCAGCTGGGCATATCGAATCAGGCCGTGATTTTTCATGGCATAAGTCTGACCATCAATCTGATAGGTCTTACTCCAGGTACTTCCCACTATTGGAAACAATGTAGGGTTTTTACCTTTCCAGTGCTTTTCATCTCCCTGCCACATTACTTCAAGATTTTTTTTCTTATAGATCAAAGAAGCGATTTCACCGCCCATAGAGGTCGTTTCTAAACGAAGCACATCATTTTCAATTATCATAGTTCCTCCTTATTTAATTGATTCAAACGAGCGTGATGCGATAATATTCACACCTGTTCTGGATACATTTTCAATAATAACATCATTTCGCTTAACCGGTGCTTTCACCTTAACCTTATTAATCTGTTTCATTACGTCTTTAATTTTCTGTTTTGGAATTGGGGCACTGGTCACAACCGGTAAACGGTTCAGCTCAGCATTTTTCAAAAACACTGTACTGGTTACCATTCTTGTAGGATTTGTCAGTTCTTCACTGGCATATTTAGCACCTCTAGGACAAGTATTGCCCACTACGCTTTTCACTTTCTTTTTTTCAATTTCAACACTTAAGTGACAGCTCATTGGACAAACAATACAGACCATTTCCTTTTTCATGCACATTCCTCCACTTCAAACATCAAGCTCTCATTCACTTCCATCAACGTCTTTTTTTCAAGATTGATCGTTTCCATTTCAGCAGGAAGCATTACTCTTTTTTTCACTTCCTTCAATACTTTGTTTTCTGTTTTAATACGCAGAATACAGTTTCTTAAAGGTTTTTTTACACGGAAGGAAAACTTACAGTCACTTTCCACATTTTGAATACGAATACATTGCGGAATCACATAACCAATCTGATTCAAAGCTTTGACTTCAAAGCTAGGCGCATCTTCTTTAATTTCATTATTGACATAACGCGCCACCTGTTTTCCAACTGCTTCTGCTTCAAGTGACACAAAATCGACTAAATCATGTACCTGAAGAGCATTTCCACAGGCAAAAAAACCAGGTAAACTCATTTCCAGCGATTCATTCACTCTGACACTTTTTGTTTTTGGATCACGCTGTATTGGAAGTGAATCGAAAAGAGTGACCTCCGGAATTAAACCCACAGATAATAATAGGGTATCTACATCCACGCTCCAGGCACTTTCTGGAATCGGTTTTAAATTTTCATCGACTTTACACAGTTCAATTCTTTCCAATCGGGAATGTCCGATAATTTTGGTTACCGTTGTACTTAAATATAATGGAATATTAAAATCTTAAAGACATTGTACAATATTACGGCTAAGTCCATTGGAATAAGGCATCAGTTCAGCTACTCCGACAACCTGAGCTCCTTCCAAAGTCATACGGCGTGCCATAATCAATCCAATATCTCCGCTTCCCAGGATAAAGACCTTTTTGCCACACATATAACCATCAATATTCAAA
>CAMEIZ010000193.1 GCA_945919165.1 uncultured Traorella sp. | reverse complement strand
TAAAAAATGATTAAAATTTTCTTAATTTTTTTTGTTTTTATTCCTACATGCTGATCGATTACTCATTCAACAATCGTTTTTCGTAATTACCAATGACATGTAGCCCTTCTGAAATAATGATGAATGCCTGAGGATCTTTGTCAAGCACCAGTTTTTTCAATGTTGAAACTTCATATTTAGAAATAATCGTATTGACAATATCCATATCATTTTGAGTATATGCTCCAAAACCATGCCAGTAAGTAACTCCACGTTTTAAATCTTTGATGATATCATTTTTAATTTCTTTGTTTTTGGTAAAGATCATGACATGTGTGGCAATATTCTGAGTATGAAAGCGATCCAGTGCCAGTGTAAAAACAGTTACATATAGAATAGAATAAATTGCTGTTTCCAGGTTAAACAGAACCGCACAAATCAGATAAACCACAGCATTGAGAAACAAAGAAAGCTTTCCTACAGATCCACCCTTGGTTTTTAAAGCATAATACATGCCCAAGATATCAAATCCTCCGCCGCTTCCTCCTTCTCTTAAGCATAAGCCAATACCAATTCCTCCAATCAAGCCACCGACTAAAACACTTGTCAATTGATCTTGCAGTAAAGGAACCAGAGGAATAGGTACTAACACCAAGATGACAGACTGTGTAATTGTAGAAAGAATTGAAAGATAGAAGAAACGGTGTGATAGTGAACGGTATGCCATAACATACAGAGGAATATTCAGAAAAGCATATACAAAGCCTGACCAGTCATTTTGAGATTGGCTGGGAAAAATCATATTCACGATTGAACGAATGACCTGAGACACACCCAAAAGACCGCTGCTGTAAAGATTCAACGGGACAATAAACAGGTTGACACCTAATGCGAAAAGCGATGACCCTAAAATAACAATGACATAGGGTTTGATTTTTTTCATGTTCATAATTCACCTAGCTAAATTTCTTATCATCATTCTCAAACAACAAGCTGAGCTTATCATCAATTTCAGCTTTCTTTAAATCTTCACCGGAAATTCCTAACTCTTCCAACAGTCTTAAAATAACTTCCTTTGGATCCATATCTTCAAACAGATTCGGCGCAGTAGATGACAGATATGCTTCATCTATCTCTTCTAAAGAAATTTGAAGTTCACATTCAATTTGCATTGAATCACATATCTTTTTCATTTCTTTATAGAGATTAGCATCTCTCATGACAATTTTATGATCAAGTCCCTGCTCATCCCATCTTTGCATCAATAAGTGGAACAGATGACTCAGCATTGTTTTTAATGAGCCATTATAAATCTGTTCTTCATAAAATTTATGATGATCTCCCACAATGCATTTTGTTTCAATTTCACCGTTTTGATTGATTAATGATAAAACATCCACTTCACAAATATGATCCGTTTTCTGGTACTGAGCGGAAAGATTATGGCATAATTCTTCACTCAGAAAAAAGACATTGGTTAAGATCAGCCTTCCATCAATGACAGAGATTTGATCATGATCATCGATTTTCAGCATTTTGCCATATTGAAACTTCAAATCATGATGACTACAGTATTCGATTACCTTCACATATTGATCAAGTGCATAAAGATACATTTCCTTAAAGAAATCAGGCAGCATTCCATCATAGAATACATTCGCATAATCAAAGAAAACACCATAAGTCAGAATATTGTAATCAAAGTCTTCAACACCATCATCTTTTGACTTTTTGATGAATGAACATTCAATACAGTCATGATATTTTATGATACACTGCGGAGCAGCTTGACCTATAGAACTGTATTCTGCCAATTTATTGGAATTGATATGAAAATTAATGACAACATCATCGCTGGCATCCGCTCCGATGTAAACACGGCGTCTGCATGGCAAGTCGATTTCCACAATCTGATTATGCAAATAATCCTGAAAATAGCGAATACTTGCTAAATCGGTTAAAATTGAAGTCATTCTCTTATTAAATTCATTCTCATAATTTGGATCATATGCTTGTAAAGAAGCATTCACCCACTCAAGATCAAATTTACTCTGGAGTGATTCATCAATACTATCATCTACTGATTCATATAGATTTTTTCCGCTGTAATCAATACACTTGGCAAAAGTATCACTTTCAACAATATCTTTTGCTTCCAAGCGAAACTGTAGTTCATTGACTAAATCATAATAATAATTGAATGTATCACCTATCACTATCTTCATGAGTGTCTTATCAAAGTCTTTTTTTCTCGAATAGGAATGCATTCCCTTTTTGAACTCATATTCTTCTACATGATCCAGATTAAAAAGCAGCTGAATCATTCCATGAAGTTCATCAAAAGTTGCTTTCTTAGATACCAAAAGCGTTCTTTTTATTCTTTTTCTTTTTTTCAATAAAGTGATCTCAAACTGAATTGCTTTCATGTTTACCTCAACTAGTATACGTTTAAATCATCATTTATCTCAATTTTATTGGTCGACTGCATGAATCACGATTTCATTGGGCATGCAGACAATCGGCAACAGGGATTCCTTATCAATCCATCCCTGCTGTTCACAGTTATGATTCGGACAATCCACATCATACACATGAAAACGGGCATCTTTAACCTCAAGATGCATAACTCCATAAGTGCCTTCGAATGTATAAGTCGCATCCCGATTCAAATCAAATTCCAAAATTACTTCTTCCTGATATTCCACAACACCTTTTTCAGGATGATGAAAATATCTTACAGTCATATAAATCACAAGTCCTATCAAGCTGATCATTAACAAGAAGAGAATCATTTTTTTATCTTTTTTATTCATAATTTTCCACCATATCAAGAATTATAGATGATTCTGAGAAAAAGTACAATCATTTCAATATCAAAGTAGAAAAAACATCAATGAAACAGGACTGCTTTTTCACAGAAATCGAAAGATACTTGAAAATCT
>CAMEIZ010000192.1 GCA_945919165.1 uncultured Traorella sp. | reverse complement strand
TAAAACTTTTTCCCTTTTGAGACAAACTGACTTTTTTTATCATATAAAGTTTCTTTAACAATCGATTTCTGAGGTGCTTTTACACATTTCACATCACACTGAAGCGTTTTTTCTTCAAATTCCGTTTCTAGTTGAATTCCTACATCCTGCAAGCATTTTAAAAGTTTTTCAATTTCTTTTTGATCCTGCTCACGAATTCTGATTTTCTGGTTGACTGAATTAACAGAACAGTGAATTGATTGATGTACAAGAAAATATTGGAGATAAAGATTGATTTCTTCATCACTCAAATCATTTTGAAGTGCGTCAATCTTTAAATCCAATGAACATTTTGTTGATTTTAATAAACGATCTTTAAAAATTGTATATACCTGAAATGGCAAAGTTTTGGGTAAATGCAAAACTAAAGAAAGCTGATTTGAAGCTTTAACATAAACCGGCCTGTCCATTTTCGCATTCAAAAAGTATTCCTGATATTCCAGCATTTTCATTTGTTCCAACAGCTTCAATAATTCCATAATTTCCTCACTATAAGTAAAGAAAATGGCTATTTCACCATTTTCTCAAAGGCATCTTTGGCGGCTGCCTGTTCCGCTTTCTTTTTTGATGTTCCCTTTCCTTTTCCCAAAATAATTTCATCCATTCTGACAACAACTTCAAACACCGGTTGATTATTTGGTCCCTCCATATGAATAACTTCATAGGAAACTGTTTTTCGTGAATCAGCCTGTACATATTCCTGCAGCTTCGTCTTATAATCAATTAAGCTTTCTGCTTTCGGTGCCATGATATGTGGTGTGATCACACTTTCCAGAATACTGTTAACCACCTCAAAGCCACTATCAAGATACAAAGCCCCGATAAAAGCTTCAAACATATCCGCCATAATAGATTCACGTTCTCTGCCACCTGTTTTCTCTTCACCTGCTCCTAGCAAAAGAAACTGATTCAGTGACAGTTCACGCGTATATTGAGCCAATGCAGCCTCACTTACAAGCTGAGCACGTAGTGTTGTCATATGTCCTTCGTTTAGAGGAGGTTTTAATTCATATAGCTTTTTCGCAGACCAGATCTGTAAAACAGCATCTCCCATAAATTCCAAGCGCTCATTATCACATTTAAATGTTTTATGCTCATTCACATAGCTGGAATGAACAAAAGCATTTAAAATTAATTTTTTATCTTTGACATAAATATTTCTGTCTTCAAGCCAATTAAATATATCCATAGTTCCTCCATCACTATTATAACACAATTAATCCAGATATTTATTTTCCGCCAAACATTTTTCACAATAATTTTTGAGAACAGGATATTGATCCATATGTAGCAGAATCTCTGAAGCATCCTCTTGAGCACAATGAATAATGTTTCCATCCTCAATCAGATTTCCCAAGATAAAGCTTGGAAGTCCGCTTTGTCTTTTTCCTAAAATATCTCCGGGTCCTCGCAGCATCAAATCAAATTGACTGATTTCAAAACCATTATTGGTTTCAACAAGCTTGTTTAAACGTGCTAAACTATCTTCATCTTTTGTATCACTTAAAAGATAACAATAACCACTCTGATTACCTCTTCCCACTCGTCCTCTTAGCTGATGAATCTGACTTAATCCAAAACGATGTGCATCATAAATAATCATGATATTGGCATTTTTCACATCAACTCCTACCTCAATAACAGTTGTAGATACTAAAATATCCAATTTATGTTCAAGAAAATCATTCATGACAGCATCTTTCTGTTCACTTTTCATTTGACCATGTAGAAGTCCGATACGATATTTTATCAGTGTTTTTTTCATACCCTCATAAATAGAAATAACACTTCGCATATCGTTTTGTTCGTTTTCTTCAATACTAGGACAAACTACATAAGCCTGCATTCCCTGATCAATTTTTTCTAAAACCTCATCTAATATTGGCTTCATTGATTTTGTTTTTATGAGAAATGTCTGTACCTCTTTTCTTTCTTTTGGATATTCTTCAATCAAAGAGACATCCATATCACCATACAGAGTAGAGGCTAATGTTCTTGGTATTGGCGTAGCACTCATTAACAATACATCCACTTTATTACCTTTCTTTAATAAAGAACGGCGTTGATCAACTCCAAAGCGATGTTGTTCATCTGTGACAACCAATCCCAGATCATAATACTCAACATCATCCTGAAACAGAGCATGCGTACCAATTAGAATATCGATTCGATTATTTTTCAGATTTTCTAAAATATTCACTTTTTCATTTTTCTTCAGCGATGAACAATATAAAGCTATTTTCACATCAAAGCCTTCAAACAATGAAGTCAATGTTTTATAATGCTGTTTCGCAAGAATTTCTGTAGGTGCCATAAAAGCAACCTGTTTATGTGCACATACGCATGCATAAGCGGCCATTGCCGCAACAAGTGTTTTTCCGCATCCAACATCTCCCATTAAAAGTCGCATCATGTTTTTTTTTGAATGCAGATCATCCAATATTTCCATTACAGCTTTTTTTTGGCCCTGAGTTAATTCAAAAGAAAGGTTTCGTAAAATTTCAAAAACATCATCATTTGAAAAACTTTTCCCATTTCCTAACTCTTGAAAGTTTTCTTTTCTCATGTACTGCATACAACATTCAAATAAAAGAAATTCTTCATATTTCAATGTTCTTAAAGCAGCATTTAAGGTTGTTTTATTTTTCGGCTTATGAATATAATACAAAGCCTCATGACGTTTGAGAAGATGATATTTCAAACGATATTCTTCCGGAACAAACTCTTCAATAGTTTCTAAAGAAGCATTTAGGGCTTTATCGATCAGTTTCATCCAGTCTTTTTGAGTAAGCAAATGATTTGTTGAATAAACGGGCTGTAATCCTGTTAAGCTTTCAATCGGCATTGAAAGAGCACTTAATAATGTCAGCTTATTGCCACCTTG
>CAMEIZ010000191.1 GCA_945919165.1 uncultured Traorella sp. | reverse complement strand
TCGTGTAAAAGTAATTCATCAAAAGAATGCTGGAGTAAGTGCCGCCAGAAATGCTGGTCTTGATGCCGCTTTGGGTGAGTGGATTGGCTTTGTGGATTCTGATGATTGGATTGAAGAGGAAACTTATGAAGTTGCATTGAATGCCGCAGTTGAACAGAATGCTGATATTGTGCAATGGCAGCTTGATTTTCCCGGTTCAACCAGAAAAATTGATTATGGAATTACACAGGATTGCCTTTTGCTTGTTGACAGGAATCATTGTTTGACGTGGTTGCAGAACAGCTGCTGCACTCAATTGTTCAATAAGAATGTAATAAATGAAAATAGGATCAGGTTTCCATTGAATGTTAAGATGGGGGAAGATCGTCATTTTTCCTATTGCTGTATTGCTTCCAGTTCAAAAGTCTGGCAGCTGAACCGTGTTTTGTATCATTATAATCAGAATGATGAAAGTGCATGCCTGTCAAACTATGATGATGAAAAAATTCTCCAGGATGAATTTTCACTCAGGCAGACTGAAAAATTCCTTAAGCAAAAAGGATGTGGTGTTTTCAAAAGATTCGAGAAATCACTGTTTTCGGTTAAGTTTGATGTGAAGAATCATTGCTATACTAAGATGGATACAATTGATCTTAAATTATGGCGAACGGTTTTTCCTGAGGTGAATTTCAGGCTGCTGCTTATAAAAAGAAAAATTGTGATTCTCAACTGGCTCATAGTATTCAGGTTTGATAATCTGGCAAAAATAATTATAATGAGATTAAGAAATAAATCGTAGTTTATTTTATAATTGATCTAATCCCTGGAAATGGTTGTTGTAATGTCATCGGTATCAGTTGTTATTCCTGTATATAATGTTGAAGAGTATTTAATAGAATGTCTTGAGTCAGTTGTAAATCAGACATACAGAGATCTGGAAATTATACTGATTGATGACGGATCAACTGATGGCTCATCAAAAATATGTGACTCTTATGCTCTTAAAGATTCCAGGGTTTCTGTCATTCACCAGGTAAATTCAGGTTTGTCAGCTGCTAGAAACAGGGGAATTGATCATGCATCTTCAGAATACATTACGTTTATAGATAGCGATGATGTGATTGCATTGAATTTTGTTGAGACTCTCATGAATCAGATTAAGTCAGAAAATGCAGATATTGCTGAGTGTGATTTTTCCGATTTTTTCAGTGAGCTTCCTTCAGTTGATTCAGATGAAGTTTTTTCTGTAAAAACAGGAATGCAGGCGCTGCATGATTTGTATGATGTCTCTGCAAGGAATGTGACGGCATGGGGTAAAATCTATAAAACTGATTTGTTTTCAAATGTAAGATATCCGGTTGGAAAAATTCATGAAGATGTCTTTACAACCTATAAATTATTTTATTTTGCAAAAAAAATTGTGCAGCTTAAATCCAGATTATATTTCTATCGAAAAAGATCCGGCAGCATTACTGCTTCTTTCAATAAAAATCGTCTTGATATTCTGGATGCGTATTGTGAAATAAATGATTTTTTTGTAGAGCATGGAGTGAATGATTTAATCAGCAAAAACTGGAAGGCTGGAATTTATAATTGTTTTTCATTGAATTTAATTAAATCAGAATTCAAAAAGGAAATATATGATAAGTTCAGATATTTCTATGAAAGGTATAAAAAATCAGCTGGTTTACACAATGGCTTGATGTTTAATATTCGCTCTTTTTTGTTCAATGTTAGTCCGTCATTTGATTGTTTTTTGGTAAAGACAAAAATTAAATTATTTGGTTAGCATTTATTTTTTGGGAAAATTTTTATGAGAATTTTATTTGTTGGATACAGAGATGAACGTCATTCAAAATTTGGTGGATATGACTATATTGCCGGTTACCCTAATTCAACCTATTTGAATGCATGTGATGTTCCGTTTGGTTTTATTTCTGTCGGCAAGAAGGGCAAGGGAATAAACTTGAGATTCCTGTATCTGAAATCTATGCTAATGAAATCCAGGTTTGATGTCGTTCATTATTTTTATGGTGATTTCATGCTCTTCGGAAAACTTCCTGAAAAGAAAAATACAAAGTTTTTCACGACAATTCACATGAGGTCGAAGGATCTTTCTGAAAAAAAACTTGAAATTCTGCGCCAGTTTGATGGAGTAATTTCATTGAGTTCTGCTGAAAAAAATAATCTTGAATTGCTCGGCGTAAAGGCACATTTCATTCCACATGGTTTCAATAAGCCGTCCTATAAAAAAGTTGAGTATGCTGGTTTTGACGATTCCAGAATCAATATTTTCTATTCAGGAATGAATTACCGTGACTTTGATATGTTTTTGAAAACTGTTGAATATTGCAAGTCTTGCAAAAAAAACATTCATTTCTATGCCGTAGGACAATCTGCAGAAAATAAGCTGAAACTGGCAGGTTATGAAAATGTTACCGTTTGCAAAAGACTTGATGATGATGAATACTACTCGCTGCTCAATTCCTGTGACTATAATTTTCTGCCACTGACATTTGCAACTGCTAACAATGCTTTGCTTGAATCCCAGGCATTTGGCAAGATTTCCATTTTGCCTGACATTGACGGTATTCAGGATTATGCTGATCACAACAATAACTTACTGTATAAAAATTTTGAATCTCTTGCTAAAATACTTGATGGCGTCAGAAAAGAAAGTACATGTTCAGATTTGATGCTGTTTGCACAAAAATTTTCCTGGAATGAAATATATAAGAGATTGGAAGATGTCTATAGTTGTGGGGTATGAGATAAATCAGGGATTGGCTCATGCATTGAATTTTAAGGGAACTCCATTAGAACATCCATGCGTAATGATGAAGACAGAAATCCTAAGGTCATTCAAATACAGCGAAAATACATCAATGAATGAAGATATAGATCTAAAGAAATCGTTTAGCTAAGGAAACACTGAATAAATCCTATTGAGGATTTTTCAGTGTTAACCTT
>CAMEIZ010000190.1 GCA_945919165.1 uncultured Traorella sp. | reverse complement strand
AAATCAAAATCTTTTTTAAAATGAGCAAAAGCTTCTTCAAAACTTTTATGGATTTCAATATGGTTTGCAGTTAAGGATCCTACCAGATATGAGTTAAAACCGATAGGACATTCCACACCGCCAATCTGATTTCGCTGAATACGAATATCATTGAATACCGGATAAATATGAAGATCTTTTCCATTCATCAGCAGTTGAATGGCATTGCCTAGTTCAACATATGTTCCGCTGTCACCGCTTGCCAATTCAAAAAAGAAAACATTTGCCTTTTCAACGTGTTCATGATCCGCTAAAAAAATATCTTTTGAATTTAATACTTTGCCATTATCAAAAGGAAGATCAATCGGATTGATCACAACATATTCTTTTTCATTTTTTTCCAATGTTTCTCTCATGCGTTTTCCTTCATATCTTCTCTGATTGATATCTGCTTCAGTGAACATGGGACCAGCATTATAAATATAAATCATTTTCTCACCTCATTTTCAGTATAAAAGCTTTTATTCTGATTTTCAAGCTCTCTTTATATTGAATTTAATTTATTCAAATGGCTTTGAAATTCCTTAAAACTGTATAAATTCAGTTATCGTGAATAAAACAAAAAAAGCCTTTTTGGCTTTTGTTTGTCATGGTGCCGACGATAGGACTTGAACCTACGACCTACGCGTTACGAGTGCGTTGCACTACCAACTGTGCTACGTCGGCATAGCACTAGTTTACCACGTTTTTTAATTACCTGCAATGACTAACTTTTACATGCTTTGGGATTTCTTTATTTTTTATTTGAAACAGTTCACTGACACTGACAATCTCATAACCTTCCTGTTTCAGTTTTTTTAATCCATTTTCGGTTGCTTCTATAGTTGATGCATATCCATCATGCATGATAATGATATCACCATCATCAATATGAGATAACACATTTGACTGAATGCTGGATGCATCATGTACTTCCCAGTCTCTTGAATCTACACTCCACATTATAAATGGTATATCGAATATTTCCAACATTTCTTTATTGACATCGCCATAAGGAGGCCGAAATAACATTTCTCCCTCATAACCGCTTAAAAACTTTAAAAGATTCTCATTTCCATAAATCTGACGATGCTGTTCTTCCTGACTCATTTTCGTCAGCCATACATGATCCAGAGTGTGATTCCCTATTTCATTTCCTTTTTTGTAAATTTCCTTAACAAGGTCTTTGTTTTCATTTGCATGGTTTCCATTAATAAAAAAGGTAGCACTGGCATCATACTTTTCTAACAGATTTAATAATGAAGCAGTTGTCAATCGGCTTGGCCCATCATCATAAGTCAATGCAACAGTCTTTTTTTCTTCAAATACTTGGATATCCTGTTTTTGATTGATCTTCATAATTCCAAACAATAAAAATAACAGCAGCATTGTGCTTTGAAAGATTTTTCTAACCAGTTTTTTCATATGTCACCACTTCATTATATGAAAAAAAAGAAGACGATATCATTCTAAGTCTTCTTTTGTTGTAATTTTTATATTGGAATATTCACCTAATATTGCCCATACAGTTTGATTGCTCATTTTTTCTACAACACTGGCATCATCACTGAACGTTTCCTGACTCGTCAATGCCTTTTCTAAACTTTCCTTGATCAGCTTAGTTTTAAAACACTGAGGAGTTAAGGCTGCCATAAGCGTATTTCTGTCTGGAGTTTGAAGTATCAGACCATCTTTGACTACTTTAATAGTATCTTTTACTGGTACCATTAAACAGCAGGCATCATGGATCTTCATAGCTTCTTTGCAGCGATTAAGTTCTTCTTGGGAAACATAGGGTCTTGCACCATCATGAATCATGACCATTTCTTCATGTGCATGTGATACACCATGATATGAGCTTTGCTGTCTTGTAGCTCCTCCTATCACATACTGCACACTTTTTTGAAATAGATCTTTCATTTTATTCTCATCGTCTTTTGAAATCACAAGAATTATTTCTTTACAATCAGAATCATTTTTAAATATTTCGACAGTATTTTCAATAATTGTCTTATCATTTAGTTTATACAATAATTTGTTGTATCCTAAGCCTAAACGTGTACCGCTTCCTGCCGCTAGTATTATTGCACTATACATGTAATCACCATATAAAGAATACCATATTTTAATATAAAAAGCAGCCTTTCCTTAAAGAAAAACTGCTGATCATGAATTACAGATCTTTGAGGTTGTTATCTAAAAGTTCCTGCATGGCTTTTTTCTGTGTTTGATTTGTAGTCTTTTCAATAACAATTTTCATACATTCTTTTGCTTCTTCTAATCGATGATTTGCTTTTAATACAACTGCTTTTTTGAAATTCCATTCAACTTTATCCAAATCATTTGCGTTTTCAAGTTTTCGTTCAATATAAGGAAGTGTTGAAAGGTCCTTGGTAAAGAATATATTCAATTCTGTATCTACTGCTTCTTTGATATTTGAATCTAACTTATTTTGATCAATATAATCATTGAGCTTTCTTTGAATTTGCCTTGATTTTTTCTCATCATTGATTGATACATAATATTGAATGGCTGTTTTATATACAGCAAGATGCTGGTCTTGATTCATGCGTATTGATTCTAATTTTTCTATCTGTTTATCTATCTGTTTTTCTTTTTTATGTAAAACACAATAGTTTAAATACATGAATTCACGATTATATGGTGGAAAAATCAATTTAACAATCCATGATTGGATTAATTTTTCAAATTTATCATTATCTTCTTTAAAGGCTTTTAAAAGAGCTTTTGTATAAACATTTGTGAGTACACGATAAATGATCAGAAACGATATAAGAACTATTACAAATATCAATATTGCTACTTCTTCTTTTTTCATGATTCATATCCTCTTTATTTAATCATGGAGTTGATTTGATTAATGATTGCCTTTGCATTCAATCCGTATTTATCAAGTAAATCATTGACTTTTCCGCTTT
>CAMEIZ010000189.1 GCA_945919165.1 uncultured Traorella sp. | reverse complement strand
CCGAATCTGAATTTGTGGGTGTTATTGACCTGCTTGAAAGAAAAGCTTATGACTTTGAAGGTGAATTGGGTGTTAAAGTCGTTGAGATTCCAGTACCTGATTACTTAAAAGATAAGATGGAAGCAAAACGTGCTGAACTGATCGAAGCTGTCGCTGATTTCGATGATGATATCATGATGATGGTATTGGAAGGTGAAGAACCTACAATTGATCAGATTATAGCCGGAATTCGTAAAGCTGTTTTGACAGGTGAATTCTTCCCTGTATTCTGTGGATCAGCATATAAGAATAAAGGTGTTCAGCTGATGTTAGATGGTGTTGTTGAATATTTACCATCACCACTTGATGTACCGGCTATTGTTGGTACAGATGAATATGGAAATGAAGTAGCTCGTCATGCTGATGATTCTGAACCATTCTCTGCATTGGCATTCAAGATCATGACAGATCCATTCATTGGTAAGCTGACATATTTCCGTGTTTATTCAGGAACTTGTGCTGCTGGTAGCTATGTATTGAATGCTACTAAGAACAAGAGAGAAAGATTTGGACGTATCGTACAGATGCATGCCAATGCCCGAAAGGAAATTGACATGGTTTATTCTGGGGATATTGCTGCCGGTGTCGGTTTAAAAGATACAACAACAGGAGATACTCTTTGTGCTGAAAAATCTCCGGTTATTCTTGAATCAATGGTTTTCCCTGAACCAGTTATTCAGATTTCTGTTGAACCTAAATCAAAAGGTGATCAGGATAAGATGACATTGGCTCTTCAGAAACTTGCTGAAGAAGACCCAACATTCAAGACTTATACAGATAAAGAAACAGGTCAGACAATTATCGCCGGTGTTGGTGAACTTCACCTGGATATCATTGTTGACCGTATGAGAAGAGAATTCAAAGTAGAAGCTAATACTGGAGCTCCACAGATTGCTTACCGTGAAACAATTCGTCAAGCTGGCGATTGTGAAGGTAAATACATTAAGCAGTCAGGTGGACGTGGTCAGTATGGTCACGTTTGGATCAAATTTGAACCAAATGAAGAAGGTAAAGGATTTGAATTTACGGATGCCACTGTAGGTGGAAGCGTACCTAAGGAATACATTAAAGCAATTGCTGAAGGTACTGAAGCTGCTCTTGATAACGGTTTGATTGCCGGATATCCGGTAATTGACATTAAAGCGACTTTATTTGATGGTTCTTACCATGATGTCGACTCTAGTGAAATGGCATATAAGATTGCAGCAAGTATGGCATTAAGAGAAGCTGCTAAAAAATGTAAACCAGTTCTGCTTGAACCAATCATGCTGGTTGAAGTTACAGCTCCTACTGAATACTTAGGATCTGTTATGGGAGATATTTCATCTCGCCGTGGACAGATTACTGAACAGGAAGAAAGAGGAAATGCTGTTATGGTCAGCGCTTATGTTCCTCTGTCAGAAATGTTTGGATACGTTACTGATCTGCGTTCATTCACACAGGGTCGTGGTAACTACTCAATGAAGATGGACCACTACTCTGAAGTACCTAAATCAATCGCAGAAAAAATCATTAAAAACAATGCTTAGCCGTTAGGTTAGTGTTGCTTTTATAAAAAAATTGAATTAAAATAAAAAGGTAAAACTAGGAGGAAATCAAAAAAATGGCAAAAGAAAAGTTTGACAGATCCAAAGTGCATGTTAATATCGGTACTATTGGTCACGTTGACCACGGAAAAACTACATTAACTGCTGCGATCACAAGTGTTCTTTCAAAAAAAGGACAGGCAGAATTTAAAGCATACGATGCAATCGACGGTGCACCTGAAGAAAAAGAACGTGGTATTACAATCAATACTGCTCACGTTGAATATCAGACTGCAACTCGTCACTACGCTCACGTAGATTGCCCAGGCCATGCTGACTACGTTAAAAACATGATTACTGGTGCAGCTCAGATGGATGGAGCTATCTTAGTAGTTGCTGCTACTGATGGACCTATGCCTCAGACTCGTGAACACATCCTGTTAGCTCGTCAGGTTGGTGTTGAAAGAATTGTTGTATTCTTGAACAAATGCGACATGGTTGATGATGAAGAATTAATCGACTTAGTTGAAATGGAAGTTCGTGAATTATTAAGCGAATACGAATTTGATGGAGACAACGCTCCTATCATCCGCGGTTCTGCTTTAAAAGCTCTTGAAGGTGATCCAAAATGGGTTGGAGCTATCGAAGAATTAATGGATGCAGTTGATACTTATATCCCTGAACCAGCTCGTGAAACTGATAAACCATTCTTAATGGCTGTAGAAGACGTTTTCACAATCACTGGACGTGGAACAGTTGCTACTGGACGTGTTGAACGTGGTATCTTGAAACTTTCTGAAGAAGTTGAAATCGTTGGTATCAAGGAAACTAGAAAAACAGTTGTTACAGGTATCGAAATGTTCCGTAAACTGTTAGACTTCGCTGAAGCTGGAGATAACATCGGTGCATTATTACGTGGTATCAACCGTGATGAAATTCAGCGTGGACAGGTATTATGTAAACCTGGATCAGTTCACCCTCATCATCACTTCAAAGCTCAGGTGTACGTATTAACTAAAGAAGAAGGTGGACGTCATACTCCATTCGTAGCTAACTACCGTCCTCAGTTCTATTTCCGTACAACTGACGTTACTGGAGTTATCTCTTTACCAGAAGGCGTTGAAATGGTTATGCCAGGTGACAACGTTGAAATGGAAGTTGAATTAATTCACCCAATCGCTGTAGAACAGGGTACTAAGTTCACTATCCGTGAAGGTGGAAGAACTGTTGGTGCTGGTAACGTTACAGCAATGATTGCTTAATTTAAATCAACAAATGAAATGAAAAAGCTGACTTAGTTCAGCTTTTCTTTTTTTAGACACATCAAAGAATTTGTCGAAATATTAGCACTCAAGTATTGACAGTGCTAAAACAATGATTATAATAAGAACTG
>CAMEIZ010000188.1 GCA_945919165.1 uncultured Traorella sp. | reverse complement strand
GTCATCGTTTTTCCCATCATAAAAGCATTCGTCCATGGACGATTAAAAATACTGCAGACAAATTCCTCTTCTGAGATAATCATATTGAATCGAGTAACACTTTTCTTTCCGCCAAAACGAATCACTCTTGCCTGTGAACAAATTATCCCTGAGGCTATAACTTTCTCTCCTATTTTCCATTCTGACATAGGAAGTACTTCATTATTTTCATAACGAAAAGGATAATGGGTCAAAACGTCTTCCACGCTTTGGATTCCCATCATCATTAAAGCTTCAATTTTCTTGGGACTGGCTATTTTTTTTAATTCCATATTTCTCCTATTCAAATAAAGAAGGCTGAGAGATTTTGGTATGACTGGATGTAATCAGTTTGACAATATCATCCATTCGATATAAGATTCCTCTTTTTTCACATTCGTTTTTTAACAGTTCATAGTTTTCCCGCCATTTGAGTGTTTCACAATGATAGCGATTTTGATAAGTTGTTTGATACTTATAAGATAGATTGGGATATAATTCATCTAATTTTTTATAATAATAATCACGCTGGTTTTCTCTTAAGGTTACACCCATATAGGTTAAAATGTAATCAGCATGACATTTTTGTGCTTGTTCAATCATCATCATATTCTCTTTAGAATCAGTAATAAATGGAAGAACCGGATTCATGATGATTCCTGAAATCAAACCCGCCTCTTTACATGCTTGTACGATCTGAAATCGTTTGGAAGATACACAAACATGCGGCTCGATTTTTGAAGCACAGGCATCATCAGCTGTGGTAATGGTCACATTAACAACAGCACATTTTTTTTGATGGATTCTTTGTAATAAATCTAAATCTTTAAGCACAAGATCACTTTTCGTCGTGATACCAACACCAAAACCATAATAATCGAAAAGCTTGAGTGCTTGCCTGCTCAGATTGAATTCTTTTTCTAAAGGATTGTAAGGATCTGACATGGAACCCATTCCAACGATTCCTTTTCTTTTTTTATTTCTCAATTCACTATTTAATATTTCAATCGCATTGGCTTTTACTTTTACTGTATCAAAGTCTTTGATACGATAGCACTGACTTCTGGAATCACAGTAAATACATCCATGAGAACATCCTTTATAAAGATTTACAGTAAAATCAAAGCCGAACCATTCTTCTTTGCATTTTGTTTTTGTTAATATCGTTTTTGCACTGATAACTTCCATAAAACCTCAATCTTATTTTACCACATTCAGGAATTGATTATTTCTTTTTTTCATAAAACTCCACATGTTTCATCATATGACCTATATTTCCTTCACCGGCAAAGCGATCATCAAAAAAGTTTTCACTTCGTTTCATCCAAAGCAGTTCATTTTCATCTCCGTAAGGCTGTTTATCAGTTTGAAGAAAACCTAAAAACACTTCAACAACACATTCATCGACAAGATAAGTGAAATTCATCAAATGAATCAAGGACAAATCATCGCTTGTAAATCCACTTTCCTCATATAATTCACGATATGCCGCCATAAGCGGTGTTTCACCTTTTTCCCTTTTGCCTCCTACAAAATTATATAGCCCTTTATAGGGATCTTTACGGCGCTTACACATCAAAACATTTTCTCTTGTTTGATCAACAACAATAATAAGATTTACAGCTTCCATATCAATACCTCTTTTTATAACTTTGCATAAATTTGAAAACATATGTAAAAAAAGCCTTCAAAATGAGGCTTTTCTTTTTACTTGGTGCGGATAACAGGACTTGAACCTGCACAGTCTTGCAACCACTAGAACCTGAATCTAGCGCGTCTACCAGTTCCGCCATATCCGCATGTAAAGCAGTTTCCTGCTTTAGATCTCTCTTGTGTATTCCTTCAGCTTTTCAAGCTCATAGGAATTCATATAAGGGGCCAGTTTTTCAAAAACTTCCCTGTGATAATTATTTAACCACATTTTCTCACTATTTGTCAACTCATTTTTTAAAACCGGATCCAAATCATAAGGACAAAGGGTTAATGATTCAAATCGCATAAACTGACCATATTCATTTTTTACATCTTTGACACAGACTAATTCGTTTTCAATTCGAATTCCATGACTGCCTTCTTCATAATAACCCGGTTCATCCGTCGTGACCATACCTTCTTCAAATACACAAAGTCCTCTTGAAGGATTCCAATAGAAATTATTCGGTCCTTCATGAACATTTAAAACATGACCTACACCATGTCCTGTGCCATGCTTAAAGTCCAAGCCTTTTTCCCAGAATGGCTGACGGCAAATACCATCCAGTGAAGGTCCGCTGCATCCATAAAGAAATTTTGCCATAGCCAAATCAATATGACTTCTTAAGACCATTGTATAGTGTTCTTTTAAAGTTTGGCTTGTTTCTCCTAGCATATAAGTACGTGTGATGTCTGTTGTTCCCTGCCGATAGGTTCCTCCACTGTCAACCAAAAGGAAATCCTTCGCATGACACATCGCGTAATTGTCTTTACTGGCTGTATAATGCATGCTTGCTCCATTTGCTCCATAACCGGCAATTGTGTCAAAACTAAGTTCAATCAGATCATTCCATTCTCTGCGAAGACTTTCCACCTTATCAGCAACTTCTAATTCACTGATATCTCTTTTCTTAATTTCATCTTTGATCCAAATCATAAACTTCGTCATTGCAACACCATCCATAAGATGAGCATAACGTGAATTTTCAATTTCGATCTTATTTTTAATGGCTTTCATCATTCGGCTTGGGTTTGCATGATCCAACACACGGCCTGGAATACAGTCAAGAAGATAGGAATTAATCAGATTTTTGTCTGCCAGATAAACCTCTTGTGAGCTTTGTTTCTTTAAAAATTCATATATTTCTTCATATGGATGGAGTACAACATGACTGTTTTCAAAATTCTCCAGCATTAAAGAATCGCATTTTTTCACATCAATAAACAAATCAGCCTTATCCTTGAAGATAACAGCATAACTTAATACAACCG
>CAMEIZ010000187.1 GCA_945919165.1 uncultured Traorella sp. | reverse complement strand
TGCTGAAAGTGATGTAGTTTTAAAACTAAATACGGATACTCAAAACTTTGAGGTGGAATCATGAAATGGCTGAAAAGAACCGTTCTGAGCATTGTTAGAAGACCGGCTAAATCATTGCTTTTACTGCTAAGTGTTTTTGTGATGGGAAACCTTTTGGCAGGTTCATTAGCTATTATCATGACAAGTAAAAACGTTAAGTCTGAAATTAAAAAAGGCTTGGGAGCAGAAGCGCTTATTACTGGAAACTTTTCTGAGGTTGATGTTGATTTTGATGCCAAGATTGCTTTGTCTGATCAATATGAACAGGTTATGGATCAGATCTGTGAGGATGAGCGAGTAGAAATATGTGAGTATCACTATGAGAGTAGTGGAGTTGGATTTACAGGTAACAAAACTTCCTATTTTCGCATATATGGGACTAATGAAGTAGAAAGCAGTTATATTAAAGAAGGGAAACACAAGATTTCAAAAGAATATGGCAGTCGTAATTTTACAGCCGAAGAGCTAATAAACGGTGAAAGAGTCGTATTAGTTGATTATTCTTTGGGATTTGTCAGAGATGAAATGGGCAATACGATCAGCACAGGCTTTACCAAACCGGGAAATAAAATTACACTCTCGATACATTTGTTTGTCGATGGACAAGAAGATATTACATATCCTTTTGAAGTAACGGTTATTGGTTCTTATTTGAATGCGGTTAATTCTAACAGCGGAACCATGATCTATATGCCAAATAAGCTTTTAAAAGAATTGGTCATTGAAGCTAAAGAATATGCTGATGCACAAAATCTGCGAGAAGTTTCTAATCCGGATTTTGATGTTGATTTTGCGGGCATTAAGCTTAAGGATAACAATTATTTGGAAAGCTTTGATGCTGATGCGAAGGCACTTATTGCTTCATTGCCATCAAACTTTGAATATACTTCCAGTGGTGATGATTATGAACGCAGTGCCGGTCCGGTGGAAAACTTAGATACGATTGCACAGGTTATATTTGTTGCTTCCATATTAGCCACCATTCTGATTCTGGGATTGGTTATTCTGTTCTTCATTTCGGAAAGAAAAAAAGAAATCGGTATCTATGTATCGTTAGGAGAAAAAAAGAAGAATATTGTTTTACAGATAGCTGCAGAGATTCTGTTAGTGTCAACAATAGCGGTTTCATTAGCCGGCATCAGTGGTATTTTTGTCGGCAATAAGCTTTCTAATTATATGTTGGAAGTACAGCGTTATGTCAGAAGACAACAGGATTTAGGCAAATTAGCTAATATACCGGCTATTTATAAACCGGTTAAAAATGGCATGACAACTTATTCAAGAGACGATATTATTGATAATTATCGACTTGAAGTTGGCAAAGAATATTTTGCGATTTTATATGCTGTGGGTGAAATGACAGTCATTGTTGCCTGTATTGCTCCTTTAGCATACATGGTACGTCTCAAACCAAAGGATAATTTGATATAAGGAGGAAAAAGGTATGAAAATGTTGAATCGAACCATAATTAGTATCTTACGTCGTCCTTATCATTCACTTTTGATGTTTGCGATTGTTTTTGTGCTGGGAAATGTTCTTTTTGCTTCGATTGCTGTAAAGCAGTCCAGTGATTCCGTTAAGAAAGAAATGCGTGCACGTATTCCATCCTATATCATATTAAAAGACGAATATTATATCTATGATACTGAAGCAATCAAACAAATAGAAAAGTTGATTGAAAACCTGGATCAAAACGAAAATGTGCGTTTTGTCAATGCGATTGATTTGACATATATGTACTATCTTGAAGAAATGGATGAGAATTCTGTGTATTATGATAAAGATAATCCAAACTTTTGGGTCAGTGTTGAATTATCTGGAATTCGCAGCTTGGATGAGAGTGTTTTTAATTACGAAATAGAAGAAGGAAGATTCTATACTGAAGATGAATTAAAAAATGGTGATCGAAAAATTGTCTTAAACTATTATTCTAGAATTCAAAATGGGAAAAAGCTTGAAATTGGAGACAAGTTTTATGTTTCTATTTATGATTATGAAGTTGTCCAAGAAGAAAGCGGTGCGGGTTATCGAGTTTATGTAGATGATAAAAAAGAAAATCTTGAAAAATTTGAATTTGAGATTATTGGTTTCTACAGTGAAAGAACAATCAAAGATCAATATAAAGATTTAGGAATAGAAGATTTCTTATTTTATGATGAAGTTTCTGCTGCCTGCATTAATGAAATGATTGAAGTGCAGAATCAGATTTTGGCCAATCATTCTGAAGGGGATCAAATGATGTTTCAGCAAATCGGTTCAACAAACCTGGCAAGAATTACTTATCCGCTCATTCAGATCGGTACGAGGGGAATGGATGCTACCGAACAACTGACTGCTGAGCTGAAAGGAAATAAAGATTGGCCAAGAAGCAATTATTCGATTAATTCAAGCTCTGATGATTATCGCTATGTACAGGCTCCTTTGGAAAATCTGGAAGCTTTAGCAAATGTCGCACTGATTGCTTCAGCTGTATTAGTGGTTGTGCTTTTAAGCCTTGTTTCCATTTTGTTTATTCGAAATCGGATGCATGAAATTGGAATCTATCTGTCTGTTGGTGAAAGAAAATATAGGATTCTGGGACAGTTTGTCTGTGAAATTCTATTAGTAGGATTATTGGCAAGCAGTTTATCAATGGTAAGTGGAAATCTTTTGGGTAAAAAAATATCTTCAGAATTTATGAGAATTCAAATTGATGTGGATAGTGAAAGCAAATACCAGGAAGCGAATCCAGACGCATTAACTCAGTTAGACATGTTGGATTCATACAAAGTTGAATTGAATGGTCAGTATATTGTAACTATATTTTCTTCAAGTGTTTTGATCCTTTTGCTGTCAAGTGCTGCACCAATGCTTTATATATTACGGCTTGATCCAAAGAAGATTTTAATGTAATCAAAAAGGTGAATTGTAAAAGTTAATGCAATTTTGTAGAAGTTAATGCGATTATCG
>CAMEIZ010000186.1 GCA_945919165.1 uncultured Traorella sp. | reverse complement strand
TTTGGAACTGCATTTAATAAAATCATCAATGGATTGCTTCCAGTTGATCCAGTAGAAGTTTCCAATCCAGAAAGAGCAGCGTTATCGAAAGCACCCAGATTATAAGCACACATGCCAACAATTCCGGCAACAATCAGTGAAAGTGTTGTTGTTAACAGGAAGCATCCGATGGTTTTTGATGAAATTCTTCCCAGTTTCTTTGAATCTGAAATTTTGATCATTGCAAGAACGATACTTGTAAAGACCATTGGTACAATAATTACCTGCAATGAACGAATGAACATCTGTCCGATTAAATAGAAGATACCTAAAGCTCTTTCATTCCCCTGAGCAGAGATATCGGCAAACAGCAATGAATTGATTTTGTTCCATGTTTCACCGCTTCCGCTTGCAATCAGATTTTCTCTAAGGACGATAAGTCCTACACCGCATACCAATCCAATGATCAGAGCAATCATCATTTTGATAGCTAATTTGTTTGAAGATTTCTTTGACATATTTTTTCCTCCTATACAAAAAACCTCATAAGTCGAGTCTTATGAGGGCATAGTCGAAAAAATGTTTCATCCTGAATTCTGTCCTTCATAGTCTCTCGTACTATATTAAAGGTTTTGTTCCCTTCTATTATAAGTAAAACTCTCTCAATGTCAACTTTATTTTTAAAAAAATATGATGAAAGCAAAATGTAAAGGCTATCATTTATGTTTCTTTTCTTTTTTTTAGATGATACAATGGAATTAGAAGAAAAGAGGATGCTATATGAAACTTAACACAAAACGCACATTTTTCATTGGATTGGCCTTTATGTCGATTTGCTCTTTTTGGCAGCTTTATGATCAGATGATTCCTTTAATGCTGGAGGCAACCTTTCATTTAAGCGCCACCATTATCGGTGTCATAATGTCTTTTGACAACATTTTAGCTTTGTTCATGCTTCCTTTGTTTGGTACCTTATCAGATAAAATTGATACAAAATTAGGAAAAAGAACTCCTTTTATCTTAATAGGCACTCTATTGGCTGCCTCTTTTATGATTCTGTTTCCGATTGCCAGCAATATCAAATCATTAATGCTGTTTATTCTGGCTTTGGCTGTCACACTGATTGCCATGCAGTCTTATCGCTCACCTGCCGTTGCACTCATGCCGGATTTAACTCCAAAACCGCTTTTGTCAAAAGCTAATGCTATTATTAATTTAATGGGAGCTGTAGGAGGTATTCTCTCACTTGTTTTAATCAAACTATTAGTTCCAGAAGGTGTCAGTAATTATCTGCCATTGTTTATCAGTGTAGCTGCCATCATGCTGATGAGCGTGGCCATTTTAATCATCACCGTTAAAGAGAAAAAACTGGCAGCTGAAATTGAGAAACAGGAAGAAAGTATTGAAGAAAATACAAATCAGGGAAAAAAGCTGCCCAAAGATGTCATGCGTTCCTTAATCTTTATTCTTCTTTCTATTGCTTTCTGGTTTATGGCTTATAATGCTGTCACCAGCGCTTTCTCACGATATGCTGCTGCTATATGGAATAAGGGAGCAGGAGGAAGTGCAACATTAATGCTGATTGCTACTGCAGTTGCAACCCTTTCGTATTTGCCAATCGGAATGCTTTCAAATAAATTTGGGCGAAAAAAAATGATCTTATTTGGTGTTTCACTATTAGGGCTTAGTTTTCTTGCTGGAAGTTTTATTAAAGAATTATCTTGGATTGCTTATATCATCTTTGGATGTGTCGGTATTGCCTGGGCTAGTATCAATGTTAATTCTTATCCAATGGTTGTTTCTATGGCAAGCGTGGGTGATGTTGGAAAATATACCGGTATATATTATACGTTCTCGATGTCCGCTCAAATTATTACACCTATTCTTTCCGGTATTTTTATTGATCTTTTGGGTTATCAAATTCTTTTCCCTTATGCCGTGATCTGTTCACTGTTAGCTCTTATTACGTTTACTCAGGTTCGTCATGGAGATATGATGACTGAAAAGAGGTAGTATTTCATGAAATATTTCATTTTATTCATCATTTGTCTGATTCTTCTCTATCTTTATCTGATATTTCCAAGATTTTCTAGGAAAAAAGAAATTGAACCATATTTTAAATTTATGTATGCTCATCGCGGATTACACAATCAAGACTTTCCTGAAAACACGCTGGCAGCTTTTGAAAGAGCTAAGAATTTTGGATATGGAATTGAATTAGATGTTCAACTGACAAAAGATCAGATTCCTGTCATCTGTCATGATTTTAACTTAAAAAGAGTCAGTGGAATAGATAGACAGATTGATACCTGTACGTATGAAGAACTCAAGCAAGTCAAGCTTTTCAATACCACTTATACCATTCCGACTTTCAAAGAAGTTCTTGATTTGATTGATCACAAAGTTCCGCTCATTATAGAAATCAAACAAAAAGGAATCAACTGTCAAACATGTGTGAAAATCTGTGAACTATTAGATCAATATCAAAATAATTTTGTTATTGAATCCTTTAATCCGATGGCAATGAACTGGTTTTTGAAAAATCGTCCAAATTTTATTCGAGGTCAATTAAGCAGTGATTTTTCTTCAGATTCAACGATGCATCCACTATTACGGTTTTCACTCAAACATTTATTAGCCAATGTTCTTTCACGTCCAGATTTTATTGCATATGATATTGTGCATCGCAAAGAATTCAGTTTTCAAATATTAAAGCATTTCATCACGACAGTTGGATGGACCTGTAAGAATGAAAAGATGATGGAAGAAATTAAAAAAGATTATGATTTCATCATATTTGAAAACTTTCTGCCAAAAACAGATTCAGACTAAAACTATTTGTAAGCATATATCATTATTTAGCTTAAAGATGATAGAAATACACAACTTTCATTTCTTTCATCTTTTTTTATCCTTCATCTTCAAAGATATATCTTATGATTTAGTAATCATCATTTTACATAAAAAAAATCGATTTCATTTAGAAATCGATATGTACCCCATTCATGGAGCGGGTGATGGGAATC
>CAMEIZ010000185.1 GCA_945919165.1 uncultured Traorella sp. | reverse complement strand
TAGTTCAATGGTAGAACTTCAGCCTTCCAAGCTGACTACGTGGGTTCGATTCCCATCACCCGCTCCATATGAAAATTAACTAGCTGTTTCAGCTAGTTTTTTTTTATTTGCTAATCAACAGCTCATCCAGACAAATATCCCATTCATCATAAGGAAGCTGATCACATATCTGTTCCTTGAAACAGACACCGATCTTTTTATTTTGATAATCCTTTAAATAGTTGTCATAAAAACCTTTTCCATAACCCAAACGATGAAATTGTCGATCAAATGCCACTCCTGGAACTAAAATAAAATCCATCATTTTTTTCTCTATCAACTGAGTGGATGTGGGTTCCTGAATATGAAAAGATCCGCTTTGCAGCTGATCAAAAGAGGTAATCTCATAAAAAAGCATTTCATGCTCACCCACAACTTTTGGTACGGCAATTCTTTTATGATCCAAAAATGCCTGTTTGATCAGAAAATGAGTGTTGACTTCGTTATTCAGACTAACATAGCAGCCAATGAAATGGGCATCCTGATAGAGCTTTGTAGATATCAGCTGTTGAAAGAGATCTTTTGAACGCTCTTCTTTATCCTGAATCGCTTTTCTGATTTGAATAAATTCTTTTCTGATATCCTGTTTTGCAGCCATTTTATTTCCTTTCTTTGATTTGATCATCTTCATGAAGTGTTCCAATTAATAAAGAAGAATGAACATCATGTTTCTTTCGATTCTTTTCAATTTGACTTTCATCATAATTCGCATAACAGTATTTACAATAATGTCCACAACTGTTATAAACACCAATATCTGCCATTTCCACACATCCGCATTGTCGAGCTTGCCACTTTTTATATTTTTTATTTGTTATTTCAAAAGCCAGACGCTTTGATACACAGCTCTCTTTGATAAAACCTTCGGTTTCTATTTCAATGTTTTCTGCACAGGTTTGAAGCGTCATATGATGCAGATGAGCAATATGAGCAAGACAAACAAGCAGTGTTTTCATTTCTTCATGATTCATTTGTTGATGTTTTAAAACATCTTTATTCTTTTGAACATTTTTATATTCATCCATAAATGAAACAATGATATGACTCACAAAGCCATCAAGCTGTTCACATAATCTAGTAAAGGCCCTAATACGATAATCAAAGGTATATTTCTCACTGATGAAAATTGGATCATAACGGACATAAATCTGTTCCTTGGAAAGAATTTTTGACAATCGTTGAATATCTTTAATAATTTCGTGCTTGTCTTTGACAAATGGTTCAATCTCATCATGATAAGGTGTCAATGTAACATGAAAGAGGATGGGTTGTCGTATTTGAGGAAGAAAATCAAGGATGGGTGAGGGGTTTTTGGTGCAGAAAACGATCATATCTGCATGCTCAAAAAAGATACGGCTGACAGCTTTGGGATTAAAGGGATTTCTGACATCCACATAGCCTTCCTCATATCTTTCTTTAAACCATTCACTATAAAATGCGACAATATCACATCTTCCGCTGACAAATAAAATCATATTTTTATTATACTATGGAAAACGATAATGCCCAACAATTTTCTTTTGGCTCAAAGCATTGTTTTCCTTGGGACCATTTGGCAGAAAATGTAAAAGAAAAGGAAAACCCTCTTTATTTCTTAAATCTGAACAGATACCGATATGTTGATCATAGACAATAATATCCCCACTTTGAAAATCAGCAGGATTTTTTAATTCAGTAGTTAATTTTTGGGCATGTCTTTCAAAAAAGATTTGCTGATTTTTTACGCGTCGAAAATCAATATTTGGATCAGGAATATCAATGGAATAAACTTTTGGATCTGAGGCGATATCCTCATCCATCATGGTTTTTAAATCATAACCGCTGTTAAGCAAAGCTTGTATGATAACATCTGTACAAACCCCATGATGATCATTTGGATAACCGCCGGCGTAGTAAGCACTTTTATAAGTAACACCTGAAAAGAGATATTCTCTTGCCGAGATGACAAGATCATCACTGTCACATATCCCATCCTGATCTTGATCATGGGGATTTTTTATTTCAGTTATACCTAATTCAAGTGCTGAATAACTTTGATTCAAATATTTATAAATGAATCCACCCAATATACAACTAAGGATTACAAACAGCAAAATCACTCTTTTTTTCATAAATCCTTCAGTGTTAAAACCCACTACCTTTATACAGTAAGTGGAACACCCATTCCTTTCTTCGCCTTGTAAGACTAAATATTACTTAAAATGTTGTGTTATTTTCCAAGTTTATGGAACTCAAGATAGGAACTGTCCATGACACTATAAATGAGAGACAATGTTCCATCATCTTTAACTGTTACAAAAACGATATCATTGTTATTTTTTAATGTTAAATTGTATAACTTAGTTTTTGTAACTGGCGTATAGGTTTGATCTTGTTTAATTTCTTCTAAAGAAAATCGCACATAATTTCCATAAGTCTTTACAATGTTATCATATGCATAACCTTTTCCTTTAAAAATGTACATTCCGTTTTTAAATTGTAGTGTAATTGATTCATCATTATTATAAACATACGTTCCTTTAATAGGAGATGTTAGATTTAAGAAACCAATATAAAGACCAACTAAAAGGAGCACACCCACAATAACAAAGCCGATTCTTTTCAAATTTTGTTTCATTATTTTCATTCCTCCAAGTATTAATAAACTATAGTGAATACACAACATATTTTATTGTGCTATTATATGTTATATTATTATTAATATACCATTTGCCGTTATTATAAAATTCATCTTTCCACGTTGTTGTTTTTGGGTTCCCCATGTACTTTAAAACAGCTGTACTTCCTGGCTTATGATACCAATATCCATTTGATTGATTGTATCTCATGAAATGAAAATCATAGTTAGATCCTGATGAATTATAACCTACTCTCATTGCAATTAGAATTTCAGAAGAACTTGGCGAATAACTAGAAGATACCGACCTTACGTTTTTGTATCCCAATGTCTTTAAATCTTGAATTACCGCATTCATCATATAAGAAATATAGTCAGGGCCAATTGTTACATATATTCCACTAAAATCTCCAGGTTTATATGAACCG
>CAMEIZ010000184.1 GCA_945919165.1 uncultured Traorella sp. | reverse complement strand
CACCAGTTGGAAATTTGATGGGAGCCGGGCTGGCACATTTGAAACATAATATGATTATCATTCCAGCTGGTATGCTGATTGGCTATTATATTGTGAAAGCTGAACCCGCTGTACAAATCTTAAATGATCAGGTTGAAATGATTACCAATGGACTCATCAGTAAGAAAGCTATGAATTTATGTCTTTCAATTGGTGTCAGCCTATCAGTTGGCTTATCCATGATACGTGTGCTCAGTGGTATTTCTCTTTACTGGATTATAATACCCGGTTATGTAATTGCTTTGTTATTAGCACTCATTGTGCCTAAGATATTTGTGGGAATCGCATTTGATTCCGGAGGAGTAGCAAGTGGAGCTATGACGAGTACTTTTTTGCTTCCGCTGGCAATGGGCAGCTCAATTGCCATTGGTGGTAATGTTGTCGAAGATGCTTTTGGTGTCGTTGCCTTAGTTGCCCTGTCACCGTTGATTACGATTCAAATTATGGGGCTGATTTACCAAATGAAGCTCAAAAAGATTCAGAAAAAAGAATCGAGAAAGGAAGTCTATGAATGATAAAAAAATTGTTGTGATCATCTCAGATACCGGCACAGCAAAAAAAGTAATACAAGTATTAAATACTGATTTGACACCTGTCTATCATTTATATGGACAGGGAACAGCTTCAACACAGCTTCAAGATCTATTAGGACTTGCTGATCAGAAAAGAATATGCACAATTTCTTTACTAGAAAAAGATAAACAAAAAGAATTGTTTGATCATTTAAAAAATACATTGAATTTCAGAAAACATGCTTCTGGCATTGCTTTCACGATTCCTCTATATCTTGAAAGGAGAGACAATATGAATCAAAATTATGATTATTCCATGATAGCAGTTGCTGTTAATGAAGGCTTCAGTTATGAAGTTATGGAAGAAGCTAAAAAAGCTGGTGCAAAAGGCGGAACAATCCTAAAAGGATGCAGAATGGATAAAAATGAAAAATTTCTTGGTGTCAACCTTCATGAAGAACAGGAAATCTTAATGATTGTGACAGAAAGAGAAAAAAAAGACTCTATTTTAAATCAAATTCAAGTACAATTTGGCTTTAAATCAAAAGCACAGGGGAAAATAATCACACTTCCTATAGAAGATTTGATTGGATTAGCTGAATAAAGTATTGTATAAAGCAAATAAATGAATTCACCGTATAAGGGACTTCCCTATACGGTGAATTTTCTTAAACAGAATCAATTAGCAGTTTTGACAATACGAAATCTGTAGATTTTAATCGTTTTTTTTCTTTTTCAAAATTATTAGAAATAGTATCCATAACGATAATATCAAAAATGTAAAATACCAAATTAGATGTGAGCGACCAGGAGTGGGGAGGGAGGGCTTCGGAGTGGCTGAATGCATATAGAATATGGTCGTATAAGCCTGTGATAAATCGCATTCAGTATCATTGATGAAAAGACCTTTATCATTGAAAACCACTTTAACAATTTCATTGGATAGTTGATAACCCTTAGGAGCCATGGTTTCTTTAATATACCAGACTCCTTTTTTGATATGAAAGAAGACGTAGCTTTCAAGAGTGTTGCTAACACTTGTTATTTTGTTTTGACATGCTGCATCTGAAAACAGAGTAAATTCAAAATAGTTGTTTTGAATAGGCTGATGAGTTTTTGAATCAATTTTGTTGATTTTTAAAATAGGTAAGGATGATTGTTTGGGATAGAGTTTTACATGATATTGCATGTTTTGTTTATCTTCATCCCAACTGGGAAGAGCAACAAGAGATGGTTCAATATGTTCTTGGTCGTGCATGGCATAAACAAGATAAACACCTGTTTCTAAATTATCAAATAATGCAATACCCTCATTATTTGTTTTTTGGGTTTTATCTGGCTGAAGAATCAGCTTTTTTAAAGCAACTGCTGCTTTTTGAATATCATTGGCAGTATATAGATGATTGAGTTCAATTCCACTATGACAATAAGGTTCTTTAAGGACATATTGACCCTCTAGAATATCTGCAATCCAAACAAGACCAAATTCAACATTTTTATTTTGACTTGAAGCGGATTCAATAAGTTCAATTTGGATGCTGCCTAAAGAATCATCAGATATATTCTGTTTTGCTGATACAGAAATACAGCTTAATAAAAAGATAAACAGAAGAATTACGCTTTTGACATAGGTTCTATTCATAAAGTTTCCTCTCCTTTCTTTTTTTTAAGAATTCACAGAAAATGAAGGCAGTCGCAAACAGGAAAGGCAGAAGTAAAAAGAGACTTTCACGCAGAGAAGGCATGGCAGGATGTATTTCTTCTTTTAACTTTTTTTCATATGGAACACGCTTAGCACTTACAACCAGACGATGAGTGTTAATACCATAAGGAGTACAGGTAACTAATGATACCAAATCTTGATCAGGCTTAATTAAAAGACGGCTTACATCCATGGGATCGATGACTTGAATATCAACAACTTGATAAGCAAGAGTTTGATTACAGACAGATATGTAAAACAAATCACCAATTACTAATTCATCAAGTCGAGTAAAGAGCTTAGAAGAAGCCAGCCCCCTGTGACCGCTTAATACGCAGTGAGTGTTATTCCCGCCAACAGGAAGTGAACTGGAGGGAAGATGACCGACTCCGATGGATAGAACATCATCTTGGGTTGTATGATAAATGGGAAGGCTGACTTGAATTTTTGGAATTTCAATGCTGCCCATGATACCGGTTTGATTCATATTTAAGGTTGACATGTAGCCTTCTTCACTGAGAAGATCATCAAGAGTTCCAACATAGGCATTTTGTGTCTGAAAAAGGAGTTTATTGTAGGCTTCGGCTTGCTGCAGCTGTTGCTGTAATTGATCTTCACTGCTTGATTGAACTGTTTGATGATAGGTTTGAATAGCTTCTTTTTGCATATATCCTTCATAAAAATTGCTGAAAAGTGGGTAAATACAAATAAGAAAGCCACATAAAAACAGACTCTTGAAAAAGTTTTTTTTAAAACCTGCCATGCGACTGACTCCGCTTAGTTTTGACTGATTTCTTTTGATTTCTTAGCAGCAAAAGTCATTAATACCAAGCCACTG
>CAMEIZ010000183.1 GCA_945919165.1 uncultured Traorella sp. | reverse complement strand
TGAGTTGCATGCGTTATTAAAACTTGAATTCATTACACACTCTTATCCACATGACTGGAGAACAAAGAAACCGATTATTTTCAGAGCAACGACACAGTGGTTTGCTTCTGTAGATAAGATCCGCAATCTTTTATTAGATGAGATCAGTAAAATTGACTGGAAACCTGCTTGGGGTGAACAGCGTATGCATAACATGATCAAAGACCGCGGAGACTGGTGTATTTCCAGACAGCGTGCCTGGGGTGTTCCGATTCCTATTTTCTATGGTGAAGATGGAACGCCTATCATGGATGAAAAAGTGTTTAAGCATGTTGCTTCTTTAGTGAAAGAATTTGGATCAAATGTTTGGTTTGAACGTGAAGCAAAAGATCTTCTGCCTGAAGGTTATACACATCCTTCTTCACCAAATGGAATCTTTAAAAAAGAAACCGATACAATGGATGTCTGGTTTGATTCAGGAAGTTCTCATACTGGCTGTATCAAAGAGAGAGGATATGATTTACCGGTAGATCTTTATTTTGAAGGCAGTGATCAATATCGTGGCTGGTTTAACTCTTCCTTAATTGTATCAACAGCTGTTTATGGTCATGCTCCTTATAAGCAGGTTTTAAGCCATGGCTTTGTTATGGATGCCAAAGGTGAAAAAATGAGCAAATCACAGTTCAATGCTGTTTCACCTGCCAATATTATGAAGCAATATGGAGCTGACGTATTACGTCTTTGGGCTAGCAGTGTGGATTATCAGGCTGATTGTGTCATGAGTGATGATTTATTAAAACAGTGCTCTGAAACATATCGTAAGGTTCGTAATACATTCCGTTTCATGCTGGCGAATCTTCATCCAGAAGACTTTACAAAGGCAAATCTGTTAGATCCAAATGAATGTACAATTGTAGATCAAGATATGTTGATCAAACTTAATCAGGTAAGCGAAACAGTTAAAAAAGCTTACAAAGAATATGATTTTATGACAGTTACCAGTACCCTGTCAACATTTATGAGCAATGAATTAAGCAGTTACTATTTAGATTTTACTAAAGATATTCTTTACATTGAATGTAAAGATGATATCAGAAGAAGACAGGTTCAAAGTGTCATTTATTACTGTCTGGATACATTGATGAAGCTTTGGGCTCCAATTTTGGTTCATACATGTGAAGAAGTGAATGATTTCTTTGATGCATCAGAATCTGTGCATTTAAAAGAGTTCAATTCTTCCTATGATGTCAATGATGCCCAATTGATCACTGAAAAAATGGCACGCTTGATGATGATCCGCAGTGATGTTTTTAAAGCACTTGAAGAAGCTCGTGCCGATAAAGTCATTGGAAAATCACTAGAAGCCTGTGTTTATCTGCATGTAAGTGAGAGTGATCAAAAGATCATTAATGAAGTTTTAGGCGGTAAACTGGCTCAATGGCTGATTGTCAGTGAAGCTATTTTGACAGATTCTGAAATGAAAGCTTATGAGGTCAGCCAGGTAATGGTTGAAAAATGCCAGGGTAAGGTTTGTCCTCGCTGCTGGAATATTCACGATGATAGTGATTTTTATGAAGTTTGTGACCGCTGTGCTGAAGTATTAAAGAAAGAATATCCAGAAGTCCCTATTGAATAGGGACTTTCTTTAAGATGCTGGTTTAAAAGGGGATAAAATATGAAGATACAAGTAAATAAAATCGTGTTGGAATCATTTGATAATGGATGTTGCAGCTTTCTTTTTGATCAATCTCTTTGGAAAATGAATCAGGGAAGAGCACATATAGCATTTTCTGATCATAACCTGTATTTTGATGAAATGAATTCTACGCAATCTTTTTATCGCAGTGGTATCGGGGAGGGAATTCTAACCCAATATCAATTTAATGATTTGAGTTTTGAAACACTTGTATGGATTGAATTTGCAACAAGTGATGTTTATTTTGAACTGATACCCATTCATTTTGAAGAGGATTTTGATGCTATTTATTGGCCAAATGCATTTGAATTTGAAGAAAAAAGAAAAGACTGGATCACACTTTTACCACATATGCAGGGACTTATGATTCCAAATGATTATGAAAATGAATGCAGAGAATTGAACTTTCACGGGCAGTTTTGTACCAATGGAGCTTATATGCCCTGGTTGGGTCAAATTAGAAAAAATGAAGGAATTCAATTGATTTCACTAACTCCGTGGGATGGTGGATATCAAATCGATCATCCAGCCAAAGGACCTTATACGCATGTCAGTATGCGTCATCTTTCAAGTTTGAAACATTTAGGATATCGCAGGATTATTCGTTTAACGTATTTTAAAAATGCCAGCATTGTTTCGTTATGCAAGAATTATCGAACCTATGCAAAGGAAAAGGGTTTGTTAGTGACATTAAAAGAAAAAAATGCACGCAATTCTTATGTTGACCAATTAATTGGAAGTGCCATTCTTCATAAAGGCATAAAAACTCATATCTGTGAGGATTCAATATTTTATGATGCTTTTCATCCTGAAAATAATGATCTGTTAGTCAGTTTTCAAACACGTGCAAAGGAAATTGAACGATATCATGAAATGGGAATAGAAAAGCTGTATCTTCATCTCGATGGATGGGGTGAAGGAGGATATGACAATCAGCATCCTGATTATCTTCCGGCTTGTGAAAAAGCAGGAGGATGGGAAGGACTGAAAGAATTATCAGATACTCTTCTTTCACATCATGACTTGTTTGGACTTCATGATCAATATCGTGATTATTATTTTAAAGCTGCAACATTTAATAAAAATCAGGCTGTGTTAAATCAGGATGGTTCAATCACTGATGTTGCACGTTGGGCTGGAGGACGTCAAACTTATTTGTGTGCTTCTTTAGCTTCTCATTATGTGAAACGTAATTTTGAAGAAGTTTTGTCTCATGGCATTCATTTATCAGCCAGTTATTTGGATGTATTTACGTGTAATGAACCGGATGAGTGCTATGATTTGCATCATCGAATGAGCAGAAAAGAATGCTTGGAATATCGTGAAGATTGTTTCAATTATCTGCATTCAAAAAATATTCTTCCCAGCTCAGAAGAATGCAGTGACTGGGCTATGCGTTCATTAGTTTTTGCTCATTATGGTCCTTATGACTTTATGCTGACACCACCTAAAACACCTCGCAAAG
>CAMEIZ010000182.1 GCA_945919165.1 uncultured Traorella sp. | reverse complement strand
AGACCTATCATTAATTTCTTAACTTCCATAAAAATGTATAAAAAAAGCCAATAATGGCTCTTCTTATTTTTTCTCCTTGTGTTCAGTTTTCTTGTTACAACGTGGACAGTATTTGTTTACAGCCATACGTTCTGGATGTTTTTTCTTATTTCTAGTTGAGATGTAGTTTTCTTCACCGCATACTGAACATTTTAATGTTAAACGATCTCTCATAATTCCTCCTATTAATTTTTGCTTTCAAATTATATCATAGTCTTTTTCAAATTACCAGTCCTTATTCATAGGTTTTATAGTATTCTGCCATCACTTTTGTTGAAACTACAGAACATACATTTCCCTGAAGTTGTCCTGTAGTAGATGAAGGAGCAACACAGACAAACGAAACTGTTGGTTCATCAGATGGTGCAAAACCAATCATCAATGAATTTGATGTTCCTGAATCAGCCATACCAACTTCAGCAGTACCTGATTTTGCTGCAATGTCTTTATTCAGAGAACCAAGTCCGCTTCCGCAAGAACCAGATAGCACACATAAACGCATCCCCTCTTTAATTCTATCAATATATTCCGTATTTCCATTTAAAGTATCCAATACTTTTGTCTGATGTTGAAGCACGACGGTTTCTTTATCATTGATTTCATAAATCTGTTTCATCAGATGTGGCTGAACTTTATAACCGGTTCCTACCATGGAAACATATTGAAGAAGCTGAATAGGTGTGTAAGTTTCATATTGCCCGATGGAAAAATCAAGAAGCTTTCCTGGTTGATCATCCGTACCGGCAACACCAGTTTCTTCATAAGACAGATCAATCTGCGTTTTTGTACCTAAGCCAAACATAGAATAATATTTTCTGAAAATCTGATAAGCACTTTCGATATCTGGCAGATATAATGTACCATTCGGTGTATAATGACCTCCGCCTAAACGAATGGCGATGTGGAACATGTAAACATTACTTGACTGACGAATAGTCTGAATATCATTAATCAAACCTTTATTTGAATAACTTCCTTTTACTAGTCCGCCTTTAAAATACATCGGAGCATCCAAAATCACTTCCCCTGGTTTAACAGCACCTTCATTGAGTCCCATATAGAGTGTAGCCAGCTTCACTGTTGAACCAGGCATAAAGTTCTGCAAATAATTACCGCTGGCAAAAGGAATAAAGCTGCCATCATCTTGAATTTGCTGACCGCTCATGACCAAAATTTCACCGTTTTGAGGATTCATCAGCATGAAAAACATTTCCTTGAAATTTTTACGGTTTGCGTTGCTTTGTGCTTCCGTTAAAGTATTTTGAAGGATGGCATCCACTCTTTGCTGAAGATCAATATCGATAGTCAGCTGCATATCATAACCTTTTTTACCTTCCTGAATGGTTGTAAAAATAGGGTTTTTGGTATCTTCATCATAGGTGATTTGTTTTACTGTTCGAGTTCCGCTAAGGTAAGATTCATATTGCTGTTCAAGACCGCTAGAACCAAATTCATCATTTAATGCGTAACCATTTGCCTGATAAAAATCCTTACTTTCTTCTTCAAGTCCAGTAGTTGAAACCTTTCCGAAAACATCACGTAAAGTAGAACCATAAGGATAAACACGTTTCGAATCAGTCGAAATATCAAAGCCGCCAAATTCTTCTTTATGTTCAATCAAATAAGCTGTAGCTTGTTCACTAGCATTTTCAACAATAACACTGCTGCTTAATATGGTTGCCTTTTCCATTTTCATCATAACCGGCCAAGCAATATATTTTTGCTCATTTGAGAGGCGTTTTTTCTGAATATCATCTTCACTTTGAGCTTCATTTTTCAAATCTTGGATCATTTCTTTCGTAATCCTGGATATTTTAAGAGCATAGGCTTGAGACTCACTCAATTCCTTATTCTTGAGTTGATTTTGTTCTTCTTCAGTTAATAATTGAGCGTTTGCACGCGTTGTACCAGCTACAATTAAGTAATAATCTTTCCAATCTCTTTCTGAAATCGAATCAGAGGATATTTCAAACTGAACGGCAAAACGATAGGCAAGCTCCCATTTTGCATTGCTGTAGGAATCAAGATCTTTTTGTGGATAATAAGTAATATTGACAATTTCTTCATTATCAACTAATACAACACCATTTCGATCTACCATAATTCCTCTGGGTGGTGACTCAATTTGATTTTTTTGGGTAAATGCTTCCAGCTTAATTGCATAGTTTTCATTTTCAATTAGTTGAATTTGAATCAGCCTGAAAGCCATAGCTAAAAAACAAGCAAATACTGACAAGATAAGAATTCTTGCTCGCTTGTTTACAACTTTGTTAAAATCAAAGCCGCTTTTTAAAATATCGGAACTTCTTTTTCTTTTGTTGGCATCTGCCTCTTTAAATGGATTTCTAATCATGTTCTTATTATACCTTATTCTTTTTATTCTTGCATCTAAAAAATTATGTGATATTCTTAAAAGAGAAAAGAGGTAAAATTATGACACTGCGTACTCAAACTAGAAAAATACAAATCGGCAATTTACAGATTGGTCATCAGAATAAAGTGATCATTCAATCAATGTGCAATACAAAAACAAAAGACGTAGATGCAACTGTAAATCAGATTCTTGCTTTGGAAAAAGCTGGCTGTGAAATGGTTCGTTTGGCTGTAATTGATGAATCAGAAGCAGAAGCCATATCAGAAATTAAGAAAAGAGTTCATATTCCTTTGGTTGCTGATATTCATTTTGACTATAAAACAGCTATCGCTGCCATACATCATGGTATTGATAAAATTCGTCTTAATCCTGGAAATATTGGTTCAAAAGAAAATGTTAAAAAAGTAGTAGAAGAATGTAAGAAGTATCACGTTCCAATTCGAATTGGCATTAACAGCGGATCTCTTGAAAAAGACATTCATGAAAAATATGGTAGACCTACAGCTGAAGGTATGATTGAAAGTGCTATGCGTCATGTACAGATTTTGGAAGAACTCGATTTCCATGACATTGTACTCTCTTTTAAATCAAGTGATGTTAAACTTTGCATTGATACCTATGAACTAGCTAGTAAAACATTTGATTATCCATTACATCTGGGTGTCACAGAAGCCGGTACTCTTTTTACCAGCTCTATCAAATCCAGTGCAGCTTTATCAGTACTTTTA
>CAMEIZ010000181.1 GCA_945919165.1 uncultured Traorella sp. | reverse complement strand
AGAAATTACATGATTTACAGCTGACACGCATGATTTCCATTCAAATGGCTCCACAGATCCGTTTGGTTCAAAATAATGATACACTGATGAGTGAAAAGATTCAGTCTACCTTAGTTAATACCATTCCATTATGGAAGAGTCAGATGGTATTAGCTTTAGGTATCAATCATTCTCAGGAAGCAATGAAAGCTCAAAAAGAGGTTACAAATCTGACAAATGATTTATTGAAGAAGAATGCTGAAAAACTTAAAATGGCAACAGTTGAAACAGCTAAAGAGTCTGAACGCGGTATCGTAGAAATCGAAACGCTGAAACATACAAACCAGAAGCTGATCGAAACGTTGGATGAAGTCTTGAAGATTCAAAGCGAAGGACATCAGAAACGTGAAGAAGCTGAACAGGAACTAGCCAGAATAGAAGGAGAATTGAAGTCAAAGCTTTTAGACATCAATGAATAAGAATATGAAATGGTATCAGAAATCAGTTAATGCCTGGATTATTTTCATCGTTGTTGCTCTTGTTTCATCACTTGTAAGCGGTACAAGACAATTAAAATCAAAGCTTTCTGCCGTGGAAAATCAGTTTTATAATGGGACTTATCAAGATGGTCTTTCGGTGTATTATGATTTAAATAAGATTGAAGAAGTCAGTCTTAATCTGCTTTCTGTTTGTGAAAAAAATCAATTGAATTATGAATGGAAGGAAAAGTTAAACAATCTAACGCTGACATTTGAGTCGATCAAATCGATAAGTGAATACAGTGACTGGTTCAAAGAAGCTAAGAGGCTGTTGCCGCTTGCCTTTAGTGATTTATCACAGGCAGATCTGACAGATAAGTATAAAAAAATGGTAACCGGTTATGAAGCTGCCTATAAATCTGCCTGCAGAACGATTGAATATGATGATTTAAATCGTATGATCAAGGACTATCAGAAAGAAACAACAGGTATTTTGGGTTCTTTTTTCAATAAATTGACTTTTGTAGAGGAGATCGATGATTTTGAATAAAAAATGGTTCAGCTTTTTGACAGTGTTTTTTCTCTTTTTGTTTTCATTAACAAGTGTTTTTGCTTATGAAATACCAAAAAGAGATGAGAGTTATTATGTGAATGACTATGCTCATGTCATTTCAGAGAATGAAAAAAATGAACTGATTGCCCTAAATCAGGAATTAAATGAAAAAACAGGCGCAGAAATTGTGGTTGTTACAGTTGATTTTGTTCATGGAAGTATTGAAGATTACAGTTATCAGCTGTTTAATCAATGGCAAATTGGTGATCAGGATCAAGATAATGGATTATTGCTGGTGCTTTCTATTGGCGATGAAGATTATTATGCTTGTATGGGAGTTGGATTGGAGAAGAAACTGTCTGTAGCCCAACTTCAGGATTTCCTCGACAATGATTTGGAGGAAGATTTTGCTAACGAAAACTATGGACAGGGTGTTCTCAAATTTACAAGACAAGTTAAAAACTATATTGAAAAAAGCTACTATCAGCCGACACAAAACAATGAGGAATCAGATTTTATTTGGATCCTTTTCAGTATTTTTGCTATTTTGATCATAATCTTTCTTCTTTATTATTTCATTCGTATCACAAAAAGAAGTTATTTTCCAAGAACAAGAAGATATCGTACCTATCGGCCAAGACCTTTTTATGGTCCTTCAAGAAGACCTATTTATTATGATAACAGACATCAGCCAGACAGGCCTTCTTCGCCATTTTCAGGATCTTTCTTTCAAGGTGGAGGCTCAACACATTCTAAATCCGGCTTTTCGAACAGAGCTCCAAGCGGAGGAGGACGAAGCCGCGGCAGTGGAGCCGGAAGAAGAAAGTAGTCTTTTTTAGAAAAAAAAGTCAAAAAATAATTGCAACTTTTTATGATTTGTGTTATTGTAAATTGGCTGAATAAGCACGTCTATTCCGCTGGTCGATGACGAATGAATAGCAACGTTAACATACATGAGAAAAGGAGAAACAAGATGAATTTAAATTTAGTGAATGAAGTAACTGCAACTCAATTGAAAAAAGATGTTCCTGATTTCAGAAGCGGATGTACAGTAAGAGTACACGTACGTATCAAAGAAGGGGACAAGTCAAGAATCCAGGTATTCGAAGGTATCGTTGTCGCTAAACAGGGCGGAGGAATCAACGAATGCTTCACAGTTCGTAAGATTTGAAATGGCGTAGGTGTTGAAAGAACTTTCCCAGTTCACTCACCAATCATTGATAAGATCGAAGTATTACGTGTTGGTAAAGTAAGAAGAAACAAACTGACTTATCTGCGCGGATTATCTGGAAAAGCAGCTCGTATCAAAGAAGTTCGCTAGTCATTATGACAAAATTACAGGCAACAGCCTGTTTTTTTGTGCATCTAAAAAAGGTTTAAGAAATTATCTTGACAGTTTTGTCATTTTTCTTGAAAAGAAATCAAATTCATCTATACTGATTGAAGACACCTAGTGTCTTTTCAGATTTTGATGGTTAAAGGTACAATTTCATAAAAAGGATGATATAATAACATTATGAGAAAAATTGGGAATCAGTTAACAGCCAGACTTCTTCATATTTTACAGGTCGAGATAACATTTCTTGTCAGTTTGATTCTGATGGCTTTGATCGTAAATTATATAGCTTTTCCGATTCAGGTAGATGGAAAAAGCATGGATCCGACACTGCATGATAAGGATTTTGGGTTTGCCAGTGTTATTTCTTTGCACACAGAAGAGCTTGAGCGTTTTGATGTTGTGATTGTCAAAGTGGATCAAGAATATTGGGTCAAGCGTATTATCGCATTGCCAAATGAAACGATCCGCTGTGAAAACAATGAAATTTATGTAAATGGAAAATTAATTGATCAAACGTTTTTAGATCAAACATATGTTTTGGATGAAATTAAGGAACATCATGTTTTTACAGGAGATTTTGATGAAATTCAACTGAAGGATGATGAAGTGTTTTTAATGGGAGACAATCGGGTACATTCCCTTGATTCCCGTATTATGGGGCCATTTAAACTTGAACAGATTCATGCGAAGGATTTGTATATTGTATGGCCTTTTAATCATTGGAGGGTTGTGAAATAATGGAAAAAGAACCATTTGATTTAAAAAAAGAAATACTGGAATTTTTAAAGCTGCTTGTTTTCTGGGGAGTCATCTTTTTTCTTTTGACAAAGTTTATTATTAATCCGGTTCAGGAGATTGGCAG
>CAMEIZ010000180.1 GCA_945919165.1 uncultured Traorella sp. | reverse complement strand
ATATTACATTTAATTACATTTTTATGTAACCATTTACATTTAAACAAAAAAAATACACCCGAACTTAGCGTTCAGGTGTAAATGATTTATTTCGTCTTTTCAATGATTTCCTTGAAAGAATCAGCCTTCAAAGAAGCACCGCCAATCAAAGCGCCGTCAATATCTTCCATTGCCATATATTCAGCAATGTTTCCATGCTTAACAGATCCACCATACTGAATGCGAACCTTATCAGCAGCTTCATCACCATACATCACTCGAATCTGATCACGAACGATGTGGCAGCAGTTCTGAGCGATTTCCTTCGTAGCAGATTTTCCTGTACCAATAGCCCAGATTGGTTCATAAGCAACAACTAAATTGCTGACACATTTTGGACATAAACCAGCAAGACTTCCGCTCAACTGATCACGAATTACTTTTTCAGTTTCTTTGGCATCAAACTGAGCTTCTGTTTCACCAATACATACGATTGGTGTAATTCCTGCTTCAATTAAACGTTTTGCTTTCTTATTCACTGTTTCATCAGTATCTCCAAACATCTGACGGCGTTCAGAGTGACCAATGATACAATACTTCACACCGATTTCTTCTAACATCGGAACACTTACTTCACCTGTAAAAGCTCCACTGTCTTCAAAATGGCAGTTTTCAGCAGCAACGATCAGATTCTTAGCCAGTTTATTTGCTTCATTTAAAGCTAAGAAGGAAGTTGCTACACCATAAGTTGCATGATCATGGCAAACAGGATCAACAGCCTGAATAAATTCAACTGCTTCTGCAATTGTTTTATTCATTTTCCAATTTCCAACAATAATAGGTTTTCTCATGTTATTTATCCTGAATTACAGCAATACCTGGTAATTCTTTTCCTTCCATGTATTCAAGTGAAGCTCCTCCACCTGTAGAGATATGAGAGAATTTATCAGCAAAGCCCAACTGAATAGCAGCAGCTGCAGAGTCTCCTCCACCAATAACTGTTGTAGCATCTGGCAGTTCAGAAATAGCCTTGCAAACATTTAATGTTCCGTTTGCGAAAGGTTTCATTTCAAACACACCCATAGGTCCGTTCCATACAACAGTCTTAGCACCTTTTAAAGTTTCTCTGTACAGTTCAACTGTCTTAGGTCCGATATCAAGACCCTGCCAATCACTAGGAATCTTATCAGAATCAACAACTTTTGTTTCTGCATCTTCAGCAAATCTGTCTGCAACTACATTATCAACTGGCAATACTAACTTATCGCCGGCTTTTTCCATGTATTCTTTTGCCATTTCAATACGATCTTCTTCCAGCAGAGACTGTCCAACTTCATATCCTTTTGCTTTTAAGAATGTGTAAGCCATACCTCCACCGATAATAACTTTGTCAGCAATCTTTAATAAATTGTCAACAACAGCAATCTTGTCAGATACTTTTGCACCACCGATAATTGCTACGAATGGATGTACTGGAGTATCAACAGCAGCTCCCAGCATCTTCACTTCTTTTTCAACCAAGAATCCTAAAGCACTTGGAAGAATTGAAGGAATACCGGCAGTTGAAGCATGTGCACGGTGTACTGAACCAAATGCATCTTCAACAAATAAATCACCAAGACTTGCCCAGTATTTACTTAATTCAGGATCATTCTTGCTTTCACCTTTTTCATAACGAGTGTTCTGAACTAAAACGATTTCGCCATCTTTCAGATCAGCAACAGCTTTTTCCAGTTCTTCTCCGCGAGTAACAGGAACAAATGTCACTTTTGTATCCACAACTTCAGCCAGTCTCTTAGCAACTACAGCCATGTCGTTTTTCTTTTTGTCTGCTGCACACTTTTCAGGATCTTTATGATCTACCTTTCCTAAGTGTGACATTAAAATCACTTTTGCTTTGTTTTCAATTAAATAATTAATTGTTGGTAAAGCAGCCATAATACGGTTATCGTTTGTAATTACACCGTCTTTTCTAGGAACGTTGAAGTCAACACGAACAATGACGCGTTTTCCAGCAACATCTAAATCTTTGACTGTTCTTTTAGCCATAATGAAAATCCTCCTCTTTTTTCGTTTGTATTATACCACTAAAATCAAACACACTCAATATTCTTGTTATGAAAATCACAATTTGAAATGGGTTACACATCCATTCAACCAATTGATTTTTTCATTTTCAAACCAGACAATTTATGATACGATTATCAAGTTCAAAAGGAGTTCAATAAGGAATTATGTAAACTGATCCTTCATATCATGGATACAAAACAAAATATTTTTGTACCCAGCGACATTGAAATCAATCAAATAAATGACGAAATATTACCTCAAATTGAAAGCAAACTCAAAAAAATCTTTACCAGTTCCAATCGAAAAAAAGCTCAATTTGTAAACAGTCCCATTGAAAATATGATCTTTGATTATAAAACAGAGAATCTGACATTTCAACAACTTTCTGTTCAGATTGCCCAAATTATCTTTGAAGAGAAAAGAAAACTCAATATCTTTCATACCAGTGATTTTCTCTTAGCTGAAGTAAAATTCGATGACATTCGCTATCTGATAGGAATTGATAACGCCAATTCCTATAAGCTCACTCACACTACCCAAACCATACAGAATCAGATTCAAAACGAAATCATCTTATACAAAACACTTTTCTCAAACAATTTAACCAAAGATGACCGTGTTTTTTTGATTGAATATGCGAATTCAAGTCTTCAGATCATCGAAAATCCATATGTTTCACAAACAAATAAGATCTATGTTTTTGAAGAAATTCTGCAATGTCACGCCCAGCACAGCTACAAAGAAACAATGGATTTACTAAATATGACAGTAGAAGCTCTTTCAAATAAATATCACTTAGATACTATGCAAACCATCTCTTCACTAAAATCACTGATCAAAGATAATGTTGAAAATGATGAAACAATCGAAACAGATGAAATTGCACAGATGCTGTTTGATGAACATCCTCTCGCAAAAAGTGAATTTTTGGAACAAATCTATTCTATAGGACTACTTTTTCAAACTAATTATTTTATGTTTCGGAATTTCACTTTTTTCACTATTGATACTACAAAACAACCTTAGATTTGATACTAAAAAGGCGGGGTCAATACCCCGCCACGTGTGAAGGGAAAACGCGCTCCTTGTCAGGTCGTCAGGTCGTCGAAGTTATTCGTTTCTGTGCTGTAGTTCAAGCGGATTCCGATCCATTCGACGCGCCGTTGAGGTGC
>CAMEIZ010000179.1 GCA_945919165.1 uncultured Traorella sp. | reverse complement strand
CCCTCGATTGATTTCGCCTATTTCTATTATCCTTTTTCACATAGTGTAAAGTGGAGGATAAAATGAAAATAAATAGAAATCCCAAAGCAATATGCCAAATTCAAGGCAACAATGAAAACAGAAATATTAAAGGAATAGCATTATTTTTCGAATCAGATTCTAAAGTACTCATTCAAGTCCGTATTAAAGGTATATCGGTGCCAAGACGCATTAGATGCAATCAGCCAATCATGGGACTTCATATTCATGAAAAGGGAGATTGTACTGGTGAGCGGAATGATCCATTTAAAAATGCTTTAGGTCATTATAATCCTCATGAATGTGCTCATCCTTATCATGCAGGAGATTTAGGTAATCTTTTCATCAATAAAGATGGAAGTGCTTTTATGTGCATGTTAACAGATCGCTTTACCATTCAGGAAGTAATCAACAGAAGTATGATTCTTCATCAAATGCTGGATGATTTTACTACTCAGCCTGCTGGAAATAGTGGAATAAGGATTGCATGTGGTGTAATTAAAGGTTTTACAAGATCATAAATTCAATCAATCAAATTCATTTCCAATTATAAAAAACTCTCACTCTCAATTCAAAGAGTGAGATATTTTTATATCTGTTTTCTGCAATTGAAAATTGATTAATATCTCATGATATATTTTGAAAACTTTTTCTAATCTTTCTGTTACAAAATAGCAAATCATATAAAATCTCTTAAGATAAATATTTATTCTGTTCTTCAATTGGCAACATATGAAAAGTTTTTCCTGTTTTCCTAACTTATTGACATATTTATTTAACATCAAATTTGTTAATATCAATTTCTTTGTCAATATGTTTCATGTACACATCTGCCTTAATTTCTTTATCAATTTTCTTACTAAATTGATGAACTGTCTCCATTTCTAATGCAGAAAACTGAAAATGAATTATAAAATTATTTAGATGATTCTTTCCAAAGTTAAAAAAGTCCCAATTAAGGGACTGTTTTATACTATGGCGGAGAACATGAGATTCGAACTCACGGAAGCTTGCACTTCGCCACCTTTCCAAGATGGTGCCTTAAACCACTCGGCCAATTCTCCAGTAAACATTATTTTAAATGAAAACGTGATTTTGTCAAGAGTTTTATGATGATACAAGATTGTTTCAAACATATATACAAATTATCATTCTTACAGAAAAAAGGGATGAACATTATATTTTCACCCCAAATAAATCATATTCATTTGCTTCAGTAATATATACTTGTACAAAACTTCCGCATTCAATTTTTTCATCACTTGTAAAAATGACTACACCATCAACATCATCAGGAGCATGCATCTTCCCTCTTCCCATATATCGATTAGAAAGACCATCTTTACTTTCTGTAAGAACTTCAATGGTTTTTCCAATAAATCTTTGATTGTTTTCATAAGAAATCTGTTTTTGAAGCTGCATTAATTGATCCAAACGTATCTGTTTTTCCTCTTCACTAACTGTTTGTTCCATTTCAGAAGCTTTTGTATCTTCTTCAACAGAATATGTAAAGGCACCCATTTTATCCCATTTGATTTCTTGAATAAACTGACAAAGATGATGAAAATCGGTTTCACTTTCAGTAGGAAAACCTACTATATAAGTCGTTCTTAAAGTAGGATTTTCAAATGTTTTTCTGATTTTACTGATAAGTGTTTTAACACTTTGACCATCGCCTCTACGATTCATTAGCTTTAACAGTCTTGGATCACAGTGCTGCATCGGAATATCAAAATATGGCAATACTTTATCTAACTGGGCCATTCCTTCTATCAACTCATCTGTAATTTCATCCGGATACATATAAAGAATGCGAATCCAGTGCAATCCTTCAATTTTATTAAGCTCTTTAAGTAAATCTAAAAGAGCCAGCTTATGATATGTATCAATACCATATTTTGTTGTATCCTGAGCAATTACAACTAATTCTTTTACACCTTTTTTTGCTAAAAGTGTGGCTTCTTCAAGAATACTTTCCATTTTAAAAGACACATTTTCACCACGAATTAAAGGTATAGCACAATAGGTGCATGAATTAGAACATCCTTCTGCTATCTTCAAATAAGCACTCCATGGCTTTCCACTGAATAAACGTTCACTTTTCCCATATACTTTTAAATTTCCGCCGATTTCTTCCGCTAATATTTTATCAAGGTCTTTGTATTCAGAAATAGCAATCACACGATCTATTTCCGGTATTTCTTTTTCCAGTTCTTCTTTATAGCGCTGTGCCAGACAACCGCATACGATTAATTTTTTACATGTTTCATTTTTATATTCTGCCATTTCCAGAATAGTATTAATCGCTTCTTCTTTAGCGCTTTGAATAAATCCACAAGTATTGATAATGATAACTTCTGCCAAAGATGGATTAGAAACAAATTCATGCCCTCCTTCTTTCAGCATTCCCATGATATTTTCACTGTCTACTAAATTTTTACTGCATCCAAGTGATATAAATCCAATTTTCACACTAGTCCTCCTTTTCAAAATAACCATCAATTAAATCATGATATTTTTCATAATGACGCCTGATAGGTTTTGCAACCAAATCATTTTTTAACATTTCCTGCCACTGTTCAAAACTGACAAAACGAGCATCAATCGTTTCATTTTCCTGACAGCGTATCATATCAAGCGAACATTCTTTCACCAGAATATAGCTCTTATAAATAGCACTACCTTCAATTTTGGTACAAGATAAATATAATTCCTCTGGATCACAAATAATTCCTGTTTCTTCTTTTAATTCACGTACAGCTCCCTCTAAAGGACTTTCATTTGCAAGTACACTGCCGCCTGTTACTTCCCATTTTAATCCATATGGTTTATCCTCATGACGCAAAGTAACAAGAAGCTGATGATTTGAAAAAGTCCAAATCTGTACAACCAAATGATACTCATCATCTTTCAGCGGAACACCTCTGACATGTGTTTTATGAAGGAAACATTCATTTTGATCATATAAATCCCATATTTCCATGATAACTCCTTTATCATTTTAAAGAAAAATATCCGTTTTTCGGATATTATTCATCAGTTTTTTCAATTTTAAAAACATTGATTGTTTGTACATCCGGGCAACAATAGCAATCACTTTTCAATTCGCCACCGTAACGCAGGATATCAATCATTGGAAAGAGTACATGCATCGCCATTGGACATAGCTTTCCACGATCCTGATCATAATCAAACTCATCACCAATCTGATGGCCTCGATGACAAGGCTGACTT
>CAMEIZ010000178.1 GCA_945919165.1 uncultured Traorella sp. | reverse complement strand
AGCTGATTGTTAATATCAAAGACTGCTGTACACTGAGTACTATTATGATAACGGAATTATTCTATCAGGCAAAAACAATTGCCGGATCTACTTATAAAACAGTTCCGGCTTATATGATCGCAGCTGTTATTTATCTTATCTTGACAAGTATTGCGGCATTTATTATGAAAAAACTTGAAAAGAGAATCAATCATACAGAATCAAATTATTTTGAAAGTGCAACGTTAGTGAGGAAAAAATAATGGAAAATGTAATTGAAATCAGACATCTGGCTAAGCACTTTGGTGATTTAGAGGTTTTAAAAGATATTAATTTTACGGTTCAAAAAGGTGAAGTTGTCAGTGTGATTGGCAGCAGCGGCTCAGGTAAAAGTACGATGCTGAGATGTATGAATTTGCTTGAAATGCCGGATGATGGAGAAATCTATATCCATGGTAAAAATATATTAGAGGGTGATATTAATCAACACCGTCGTGAAGTTGGCATGGTGTTTCAATCATTCAACCTTTTCAACAACATGTCCGTAATTGATAATTGTCTCATTGGTCAAACTAAAGTACTCAAAAGGAAAAAAGATGAGGCTTTGCGTATTGCTCACCAAAACTTAAAAAAAGTAGGAATGGATGCCTTTGCAGATAAGCCGTCAACACAGCTTTCCGGGGGACAGAAACAGCGTGTAGCGATTGCCAGAGCTTTATGTATGGATTGTGAGGTCATGTTATTTGATGAACCAACCAGTGCTCTTGATCCAATGATGGTAGGGGAAGTATTGGATGTTATCAAGAAGTTGGCAGATGAAGGATTGACCATGGTAGTTGTTACTCATGAAATGTCATTTGCATTAGAAGTTTCAGATCGTGTTGTTTTCATGGAACATGGTGTCATTGTTGAAGAAGGAAATCCAAATGAAGTTCTAACTCATCCGAAAACTGAAAGCCTTCAGAAATTCTTATCTCGTTTTACAAAGAATCAAGAATAAAATATGCGGTGAATAGCACCGCTTTTTTTTGTATATGAAAATACCTGAATAGTTCAGAAAGTTCAAAAAATCGAATAATGGTTCGCTTGAATGGTGAAAAAAGCTTGTGAATTTGGATGATTTCTTAACATAGTGCTCTCTTTGCAATCAAAAAGTTGCAATCAGAGAATTCATGAACTGTTACATCTAAACATCACATAGTTTTTTATAGAAACAACGATTTTGATTCTTTTCATTAAACATAGAGCTAATACATATCTTTCTAACAAAATGTCGATAAATCGCTGGAATATCACAATATTTAAAACTGTGCTATATAAAATGGAGCTTATACGATAAAATATGGATGTGTCAGAAGCAGTATTTACATATGTAAATATTTGTATTACAATGACAGTATTGAGTAATGTTTGCATTATTATGAATGTGTGTAATATGAAATAGTAAGATAATCTTAAAAGACACAGAGGGAAAAGAGGGATAAAATGAGAAAAAACAGATTAGTTCTGTTGATTTATTCTATCGTTGTGGCAATTTATATCGCTTTATCACTAATTTTTACTACTGCTAGAAATACTGTATTTTGGATTGGCTTTGTGATGATGTTATCTGCGGTTGCAATAGCTGCTTCCATAACAATAGCGTCTAATCGAAGGAGTTCAGCATTTCCACAAGAAATTTCGATTACTGTATTTTCAGCAATTTATGTTGCTATTGTCATTGAATTAAATATTCTGTTTGTTTTCGTGTTTAAGGTAACTGTTAACATATTTATATGCATTCATTTGATTTGTATGGCTTTATATGCAGTAATCGTTGTGTTGATGTCTGTTACGAAAAATATGGTGATTAGGCAAAACAATCAGATCAACGATAAAATCAGTGATATGCAAATACTTATTTATGAATTCGAAAAAATTAAAACAAAGCTTATAGACATGCAATTCGAATCAAGAAAAAAGGCTTTGCCGGTAATTGACAGTCTTCTTGATGAATTGAGATTTTCAAATTTTGGTCTCATTGTTGATGTATCTGATATAGATGCGCGCCTTCGTTCTATGGCTGAAATACTTTCAGCGGAAGTCGATCATTTAGTTTTAATGAAATCAGACGATATGACAAATATGGAATCTATTATCAACGATATAAAAAAAGTTGTAAAAGATAGAAACATGCAAATCAGATTAATGAGCAGCATTATTTGAGGGGGAAAAAGAAATGGCAATTGTAGAGGTTGTTAAGTATAATGGCGGTCCAGATGTGTTTGCTTGGAAATATCCGAGTGAAGAATTAGGCACATGGACACAACTGATTGTTAATGAATCACAGGAAGCAATACTATTTAAGGGTGGTAAAGCATTAGATGTATTCCAAAGTGGTCGTTACACCTTAGAAACCGCTAATATTCCGATTTTAAATAAGATTATTAATCTTCCTTTTGGTGGTCGTTCACCATTCACTGCGGAAGTTTGGTACATAAATAAAGTAAATTCACTTGATATCAAATGGGGAACAGCTTCACCAATTCAGTTGCAGGATCCAAAATACTCTGTATTTATTCCCATAAGAGCTTACGGGCAATTTGGAATTCGCATAGAGAACTCCAAACAGTTTCTCGTTAAATTAGTTGGCACTCTTCCCGTATTTGACAAAACAAACATTATTAAATATTTCCGCGGATTATATCTTACAAAGGTAAAAGATGCGATTTCCTCCTATTTGATACATAAGCAAATAAGCGTTATGGAAATCAATGCATACATTGAAGAGCTTTCCAATTATCTCCAAGAAAAGATGCAGCCGGTTCTTTCGGAATATGGCATTAAACTCATCAATTTTTATGTTAATGACATTAGCGTTCCCGAAGAAGACACAGCTGTTAAGAAACTCAAAGATGCTCTCGCCAAGAAGGCCGAGATGAATATTATCGGATATAACTATCAGCAAGAGCGTTCCTTCGATACATTGGAAGGCGCAGCCAAGAATCCTGGAACCTCAAAAGATTTTATGGGGGCTGGTTTAGGGCTCGGAATGGGTGTAACAATGGGCGGCGCAGTTGGTGGTCAGTTTGGCGGTATTGCAAAAACTCTTGATACAAACGCAGAGGATACAAAATCATGCCCTTCGTGCGGTGCAATAATGTCCAAGAGCAAACGGTTTTGCTCTGATTGTGGTTGGGATACTGAAAAGAAGTCAGAAGATAAAGCAAAAAATACAATAAAATGTAGTAATTGCGGATTCGAGTATAAAAACACAATGAAGTTCTGTCCTGAATGTGGTGACAAATATAAT
>CAMEIZ010000177.1 GCA_945919165.1 uncultured Traorella sp. | reverse complement strand
GATTCAATATACTCATTTTCATTTAAACTAAATGTTAATGTTTCAACTTCTTTTAGTTTTTCAATAATCGACATTCCCTGCTGAATAGAATCATTAATTGATTTTTTTAACCAGTGGTTTTTATCAAGAATATCTACCCATCCAGGAAGTTGAATACTGATTTCTGATACAGGAAATTCATATAATGCTTCTCTTAATAATTCTTGAATTTCTGATTCTTCCATTTTATTAACTGCCATAGCTAAAACAGGAACATGTACCTTTTCTTTTAAATGATCAACGATACTTTGACACTGTTTTGATAAAGGATTTCTTGAATTAACAATTACAATAAAAGGTTTTCCAAGCTGATCTAATTCATCGATAACATCTTTTTCTGCTTGAAGATAAGCTTCATGAGGAATGTCAGTAATGCTGCCATCACTGGTAATAACAATTCCAATAGTTGAGTGATCCTGAATGACTTTTTGCGTGCCAATCTTAGCAGCTTCGTCAAAAGGAATCGCTTCTTCATACCAAGGAGTACGAACCATACGGATGCCATTTTCATCCCTAAATCCTTTTGCTTCTTCGATGACATATCCAACGCAGTCAACAAGTCTTACATTCACTTTTAAGCCATCTTCAAACTCAATTTGTGCAGCATTATTGGGAACAAATTTTGGCTCTGCAGTTAATATATTTCTTCCCTCTCCTGATTGTGGCAGTTCATCTATCATACGAGTTTTTTCATATTCATCATGAACATAAGGCAAAACGGCTTTTTCCATAAAACGTTTGATAAATGTACTTTTCCCTACACGAACGGGTCCAACGATACCAAGATATATATCACCGCCGCATCTTTGGGCAATATTTTTATAAACCTCTGATTTATTCATAAATATCCTCCGGTCATTTAACCATATGACAAAAAGGATTAATTTATGCAAAAAAAGCAGATTACTCTGCTTTTAACTCTCTTAACATAAGATCTCTGGCACTCTTTGAGGGCTTTTTTTGATTATAGAGAACCTGATATATTTCATCAACAATCGGCATAGAAATATTCATTTCATTTTTCAGATGATAAAGAACCTCAGTTGTACGTATTCCTTCTACTGTCTTATGATTGTTTTGCCAATAAGCCATTGCATTATCAGCCTGACCTATTTGATATCCTGCTTCAAAATTTCTTGAATGAATACTTGTACAGGTAACGATTAAATCACCTATGCCTGTTAATCCCATAAACGTTTTTTGCTGTCCACCACAAGCTACACCAAAGCGAATCATTTCAGCTAATCCACGGGTTATTAAAGCAGCTCGAGTATTATCTCCATAGCCTAACCCAGCTAACATACCACTGGCAAGAGCAATGCTGTTTTTAATTGCCACTCCTAATTCACTTCCAATTTCATCACTTCCGGTATAGACTCTAAAATAGTCATTAGAAAAGGCTTGCTGTACCGTTTTCGCATCCTCTTCATTGAGTGAAACAGCACATACTGTTGTCAACATACGAATGACTACTTCTTCAGCATGACTAGGACCAATTAAAGAAACAACACTGCTTAATTTTTCGCTATCAAAAGCATGTCGAATAGCTTCTGACATTCTTGAATTTGTATTTGGTTCAAATCCTTTCGAAGTATTGACTAAAATGATTTTTTTATTTATATAAGGCTGAATTTCTCGACATACCTGGGCAGTTACTGCACTTGGTACAGATAACACAACTATATCTGCCTCACTGACTTTCGAAATATCCAGGGTTCCTTTCAATTCCGGATTAAGTTGAACATTTTTAAAATAAGCTGTATTTGTGTGAGACTCATTAATTTCATTGATCTCATCAGCATTTTTTCCATATATCAAAACATCATGATGATTATCAACACAAATCTGGGCTAATGCACTTCCCCAGCTTCCACTGCCTATGATAAATATATTCATGTTTAATTCTGCCTTTCTCTTGCAATAATACGCAAAGTTGTACCTGTGAAATTAAAAGCTTCTCGAAGCTTATTTTCAAGGAATCTTTTATAAGAAAAGTGTAAAAGTTCAGGATCATTGACAAATAAAACAAAAGTTGGCGGAGCAACACTAACTTGAGATGCATAATAAATACGCAATCTTTTACCATTATGTGTTGGTGGCGGTGTCATCATTTGAGCATCTAAGATAACTTCATTTAAAACATTTGTTTGAATAATTGTGAACTTCATCGATTAACGGAAGAATCTGATGAATACGTTGTTTACTTTTAGCACTGACAAAAAGAATTGGTGCATAATTCAAATAAACAAATTCATTCCGTATTTTCTTTTCGATTTCATTCATTGTATTCATATTTTTATCAACACAATCCCATTTGTTATAAAGAATGATAATTCCTTTACCCGCTTCATGGGCATATCCGGCAACATGCTTATCTTGTTCTCGAATACCAGTTTCACCATCTAAGACAACACAAACAACATCACTTCTTTCAATGGCACTCAAAGCTCTTAATACAGAATACTTTTCTATATTCTCATATATTTTTCCTTTTTTACGAATGCCTGCTGTATCGATAACAACATAATCTTTGCCATCACGTTTAAATGGGGTATCAATGGCATCGCGTGTTGTACCTTCAATATTTGAAACAATTGTTCTCTCTTCATTTAAAATGGCGTTCACTAAAGAGCTTTTGCCTACATTAGGACGTCCGATTAGCGAGAACGATGAAATTCCTTCATATTCTTTTCTTTTCTGAGCAGGAAGAGATTTTACAACAGCGTCTAAGATATCTCCAATACCTATACCATGAACACCACTAACTGCGATCGGATCACCAACACCTAATGAATAAAATTCGTAAATGTTATTGATTAAATGAGTATCATCAATTTTATTTACAGCTAAAATAACCGGTTTTTTTGAACGAATCAGCATCTTTGCAATATATTCATCATCGTTAGTAACTCCATCATTTCCATTTACAATAAAAATGATGGAATCAGCTTCATCAACAGCAATTTCAACCTGCATTTCAATTTCTTTACGAAATGGTTGGTCTGCAAGCTGAATTCCCCCTGTATCAATCACTCGAAGCTGTTTTGTCAGCCATTCAACTTTTCCATATATGCGATCTCTTGTAACACCAGGTGTATCTTCAACGATACTTTTTCTTTCACCAATAATACGGTTAAAAATCGTGCTTTTTCCAACATTAGGTCGTCCTACAATTGCACAAATTCCATCAATCATATTTTACTCCTACTTTAACTAGTTCTTGTTTTATTCTTTCA
>CAMEIZ010000176.1 GCA_945919165.1 uncultured Traorella sp. | reverse complement strand
TTTTCAAAGTGATTGTATAGCGAAGCCTTCTTGATGTTGAGTGCGCCGGCAATGTCTGAAAGGCTTGCAGCACCTGCAGAGAGAAGAAAAGAAGTATCCAGGACAGCCTTGATTATGTCGTCTTTTGTAAGATGATCTGCCATAAAATTTTCCCCCGAAATATAAGCTAACAATCGTTGGTCTTATGATAATTCAGAATATGATGATTGTAAAGTTTTGAGTTTGTTTATTTCAAGCTGCATTATAATATGAAGAAAAATATCAAGTAAAATTTAAAAAAAATATTGACAACTAAAATACGAGGTTGTAGAATTAGGATATGGTAGCGTATGTTACCGCAAAAAATAAGGAGGCTATAAGAGATGAAAAAGACTCTAGTCGCAGCTGCTGTAGTAGCAGCATTGGCAACATCTGCATTCGCAGAAATTACATTTGGAGCATGGTTGCGCGTTCTTGCTGCACCAGTTGCATCTAACGGAGATGATACTGTTGTTGCAATGACAAACTCATGGGGATATGGTGCACGTACAGCTCGTCTTAACGTTAATGCAGTATCAGAAGATGGAAACGCAGGTTTCGCAATGGGAATCTACAACGATGCATCAATGAGCCTTACAGCTGGTGATGAAGCTCAGATGTGGGTAAAGCCAGTTGAACAGGTTAAGGTATCTGTTGGTAAGTATGATAACAACACACTTCGTGGAGACCTTTGCTATGGTTCATGGAACTGGATGCGCTGTAAGCAGAACACAACTGGTGAAGGATTCATCATGTCTGGAAACGGTGAAACAGGTCTCATGGTAGAAGTAACACCAATCGATGCTCTTTATATCCAGGCTATGCTCCCAATCGCTCCTAACGGAAGCGGAGATGCAGTTCAGCTCGCAGAAGATGCATACAAGGAAGCACGTGGTGGTTTTGCATACACAATCGACGGAATTGGTAAGCTCAAGGCTCAGTACATCGGAAACGGAGATGACAGGACTGTAGAAGCAGAATTCGACCTCACAGCAGTTGACGGACTTTATGTTTGCGCTGGTGTAGTAGCAAACATTTGGGACGATGCAAAAGCAGATTCTAAAACAACAAAGATTGCTGCTGGTGCTTCTTACCAGATCAACGATGCATTGAAGGTTTCAGCATCAGGTGAATACCAGATGTATGATGATATTGATGCAGACATCGTAGTTGGTGCAGGTGTAGACTATGCTTTGGCTGATGGTCTCAACGCAGTAGCAGACGTTCGCGCTCTTATTCCTACTGAAGATTATGATGATGAAAGAGGTGATCCAACAGTATCATTCATGGTAGGAATCCAGAAGAACGTTTCTTCTAACGGATACATCGGAGTTGCATTCCAGGGTGTAACAAACGGTGGATCATTCTCTAACGATGCTGTTGACGGAACAGAAGACAACTTTGCTTGGGCAATCCCAGTAGCAGTTTCAGTTTACTTCTAATCACGTTGTCAAAAGCGACTTTTAGTGCCTAACTAGCACTTAAATCCCAGGAAGCAATTCCTGGGATTTTTTTTCTTTTCAATATTATCCTTCCAAAACTTAAAGTTGCAAAAAATAATCAACAAAAAAAATCAAATTGCTTTGACAAGTATACAAGATATTTGTATACTATAATTATGTCATTTAGAATACTTCATACTGCAGACTGGCACCTTGGAAAGACATTCCATGATCATTCATTGATTGAGGATCAGAAGAATTTCCTTGCTCAGATAAAAAATCATCTTGCCCAGAACATTTATGATGCACTGGTTGTTTCCGGTGATATTTTTGATCGTGAGAATCCTCCGCGGGAGGCATTCAATATGTTTGGTGATTTTCTTCATGAAATAAGCGAAATATGCCCAGACCTGGCAATGTTTTTTATTAAGGGTAACCATGATTCAACAAATTTTGGCTACCCACGAAGCTTGATACGAGACAAAAAAATTTATATCAGCGTTGATGAAACAAATCTTCTTGAACCGGTTATTCTTGAAAAGGGCGGTGAAAAACTTGCAGTCTATCAGTTTCCTTTCATGCGGGAGCTGTGTGATGGTGATAGTTTTTACAATGTTCAGCAGGAAATTGTTTCCTGGGCTGTAGATAAAATCAAAAAGTTTCATTCAGAAAACTATGCTGGAATTCCAATTTTGTTTTCTACCCATGTAACTGCCCTTGGTCATTCTGAAAGCGAATATGACGCTAATTCAGTTGGGTTTGTTGAGGGCGTAAATGCCGGGTTATTTTCTGATTTTGTCTATACTGCACTTGGTCATATTCACAAGACCCAAAAATGCTCTTCAAAGTCTAATGTCTATTACAGTGGAGCACCTCTTCTTTACTATTTTGACGCCAATCCTGAAACATGCTTTCTGGATGTGACTATAGAAGGTGTTAACGTGTCTGTTAAAAAAATTCCATTCAAGCCATTGCATCCTGTTTTAAGAATAAATGATTTTACCAATGACTATCTCCAGGAAAACGTAACTGAACTTTTGAAGGAAAAATACAATGGATGTTACCTGGAATTTGTTTATAAGGATCCAGTTCTGCCGGAAAATTCCAGGTCCAGCATCAAGAAAAACTTCAAGGTGCTTTCATTCAGACCAGAAAAGACAATCGAAGACCAGATGATGGAAACTTCACTAAAAGAAAGGTCTAAAATTGTGAGAAAAGCCCGCGTGACCCCGGAAGAGCTATTTGATGCTTTTTTTGATGAACTTCATAAAGATAAGGTTAATCATGATACTGAAATTTATGATGAAGCACGAAATATTTTTTCCAGGATCTGGAAGGAATCTCTTGATTCACAGGCGGAGGAATAAGAATGCGACCAATTTCACTTTACCTTAAAAATTTTGGTTCCTATGTTGAAGAAACAATTGATTTTGGTCAGTTGCAGAGGAATTTGTTCATAGTTTCAGGTTCAACTGGAAGTGGAAAATCCTTCATATTTGATGCCATGACATTTGCCATTTATGGATCATCCTGCGGTGACAGGGAAAAGTCACGCCTGCGCAGGGATAATTGCACAGAGGATGATTCAACCATGGTAATTTTTACCTTTAGTTTGGGTTCTATTATATATAGGGTGTCAAGAACATTGAAAGTCGCTCCTTCTGAAAAAGGAACGAGCAATGCAGTGACAAAAAAGAAGGTGGAAGTTTTAGACAGTCAGTCAAAGGAATTCAGAAAAATCAATCTGGATCCTGAAAAAGACCTTATAAAGCTTTCCCTACAGGAATTCAAGCAGGTGATTCTTCTTCCGCAGAATAA
>CAMEIZ010000175.1 GCA_945919165.1 uncultured Traorella sp. | reverse complement strand
GTATTTTTTAGCTTTCAGATAACGATAGAGAGCATCGTCTTTAGGATTGTAACCAATTTCGAATTTTTTAATCAAATCATCTGTAATTCCTCTTTCATGAAGATATTTCAATACTTCAGCATGATTTGGATCCAGTAACATAAATTGAGTATATTCAATAAAAGACTGATTTACTTTATAATAAGGAACAAGTCGTGAATCGGACTGTGTTTTTGTTATTTCAATATTTTCTAATTCAATCTGAGAGATTTTAGCTACTTCAACTACACTTTCCAAAAAAGAAATATTTTCATAGCGGGAAACAAAGTTAAAAACATTACCTCCGGCTCCGCAGGCAAAACATTTGAAAATCTGTTTTTCCTGTGAAATAGTTAGTGAAGGATCATGGTCATCGTGAAAAGGACAATTACAGACATAATTTTTTCCTTTTTTGGTTAAAGGAATAAATTTAGATATAACTTCAACAATATCACTATGGCTTCGTATTTCATTAATTTTATCTTCACTTAACTTAGCCATGTTTACCTCTCCTAAAACTTGATTCTTGTCTGAATATAGTCACTTAACTGATCAATGCTGACTCTTTCCTGTTCCATCGTATCACGATGACGAACAGTAACACAATGATCGTTTTCAGTATCAAAATCAACCGTAATGCAGAATGGTGTTCCGATTGCATCCTGACGGCGATATCTTTTACCAATACTTCCAGCTTCATCATATTCAACAGTAAAATCTGAAGAAAGTTTTTCATAAAGCTGTATTCCTGCTTCGCTCTGTTTTTTGCTCAATGGTGTTATGCAGGCTTTGATTGGTGCTAAAGCTGGATGAAGATGCATAACAATACGAGTATCCTTTTCATTAATAACTTCTTCATCATATGCATCGGCAAAAACGCTTAGGAAGATTCTTTCTACTCCGACAGCAGGTTCAATGCAATAAGGAGTAAAACGTTCATGAGTTGTTGGATCCATATAATCCAGTTTTTCACCTGAATGATCACTGTGGCGCTTTAAGTCATAATCAGTACGATCGGCGATTCCCCATAGTTCTCCCCATCCAAAAGGAAATTTATATTCAATATCACAGGTAGCTACAGAATAAAAAGATAATTCTTCTTTTGCATGGTCTCTAAAACGCAAGTTTTCTTCTTTAACACCATAATGTTTTAAGAATTCCATGCAAGTGTTCTTCCAATAATCATACCATTTTAAATCTTCACCCGGTTTACAGAAGAATTCCATTTCCATCTGTTCAAATTCACGAGTTCGGAAAATAAAATTACCTGGAGTGATTTCATTTCTAAAAGATTTTCCAATCTGACAAATACCAAAAGGAAGTTTCTTTCTCATTGTACGCTGTACATTTTTAAAATTTACAAACATCCCTTGAGCTGTTTCAGGACGAAGATAAATCGTGTTTTTAGCATCTTCTAAAGTTCCCTGATATGTTTTAAACATTAAATTAAACTGACGGATATCGGTAAAATCATGAGCTCCGCAATCAGGACAGCCAATATGATTCTCTTTGATATAATTCATCATTTCTTCATTGCTCCAGCCTTCTGGATTTACTGTTCCATTAGAAAACTGTTCAATCAAATGATCAGCACGATGGCGTGTTTTACATTTTCTGCAATCCATGAGAGGATCAGAAAAACCAGCTAAATGTCCGGTAGCCTCCCATACCTTTGGATTCATTAAAATCGCTGACTGGATTCCAACATTGTAGAAAGAAGTTTGCACAAATTTTTTCCACCAGGCAGCTTTGATATTGTTTTTAAGTTCTACACCTAAAGGTCCAAAATCCCAAGTATTGCTTAATCCTCCATAGATTTCAGAACCCTGATATACAAATCCTGAATTTTTCGCGTGATTCACGATCGTTTCAAAACTGAATTCACTCATCTAATAAACCTCCTTAATTGATTAAAACTGCACAATAAGTCAAACTATTTTATACCACAAAAACCACTTGTTTGTCAATTCAAACAAGCGGCTGGATTTTTCTTAAAAATAAGTGTGATTGCAGAAAGATTTCTCCATACTGTTGAAAAAAAGAATATAAAAGTTCAACAAGTTCAAAATCGAAAAAACTTTCTTTTTCAAGAATTTCATAATCGGTAATACTGGCATGCATTGCATATCTTATACTTTTCAAATCATTTACACTCATGAGTAAATGATTTGTTTTATCAAAACAATTCTTACAGATGAATCCACCATCACGAATTGAAAAACCGCAAAGTGAGTTTGTAGAGGAACAGCATACACATTCATCAACAACAATATCAATACCGCTTTTTTTGAAACATTCGCTTAATAGAAGCCCATATATGCAATAAGGATTATCACAGGAATCAAGCTGCAGAATGTATTGAAGTGCTAATTCGAAATCAAAATCCATTTTTGAAAAAATTTCCAGCATGCAGTAAAAGACTCCTTCCTTTAATAAAGAAGAATGAATCAATTTAAATCGTTTTATAGATTCAGCATTCTTTAAAACGAAATATTGCTGCTTTAAACGATCAACTGTATGAAAATTCGAGTAACACCCTATTTCACAGCTGCTTCTGTTTTTGGAATTCATTTTTTGAATTCCTTTTGCTTTTATACTCACTTTACCAATATCACTCAAAACAAGCAATAAAGCATCATGATCATTTAGAGGTGTGCTTTTTAGCACAATTCCTTTTAAATCACTCATCTACCTCACCAATGCCAAACTGTGCAATTTTGCTTTCTTTATTACGCCAGTTTTCTTCCACACGTACATAGCATTCTAATTCAACACGTTTTCCAAGTATAAAACGCAGTTCTTTTTGTGCACTCATACGAATTGAAGTAATCATTTTTCCTTGTTTACCGATCAGAATTCCCTTCTGAGTTGGCTTTTCAACTATAATCAAAGCTTGTATGTAAATTTTTGTTTCAGTTTCATGACGATTCTCAAGAATAACAGCTACAGAATGAGGGACTTCTTCTTTTGTATAATAGAGTATTTTCTCGCGAATCAGTTCACTGATCAAAAAGTTTTCATCATGATCACAATAAGTCTCTGGATCAAAGTACATGACACCTTCTTTTAACAAGGCTTTCGTAGTTTTTAAAAGTTCTTGCAGATTATTTCCTTGCAAAGCACTAAGCGGAAATATTTCTTTAAACTGATAACGCTGGCTCCATGCTGCAATCAGTCTCATGACTTTTTCCTTACTCATTAAATCTACTTTATTTAATATCAGAATAATATTTTCACTTTTATCTTTAATTTTTCTTCTAATTTGCTTGCCAAGTCATAATTTTC
>CAMEIZ010000174.1 GCA_945919165.1 uncultured Traorella sp. | reverse complement strand
CTTGAGGGCTTAAATAAAGATGCTGAATCCGTTTATCTTTTTCATCCTGAACACAAACCAGCAAATTTTTTTTCATTAAAGCAACCACGCTTCTGCTGATCAACCCTTTAGAAACGTTTAAAACAAGTCTCAGAGCACCGTTTGTATCAATCGAAGGGTTATTCGATAAAAGAAGTAAAATCGATATCTCATTAGGTGAATAATCCTTAAAACGTTGATTCAATTCACAGGCATAATATTTTCTGATTTGATTTAACATATTGACCATTGTTTCAATATTGAACATAAAAACTCCTTTTGTTTACTTGTAAACTTTATATAGTATAGTCGTCTTTTATGATTCTGTCAATAAAAAAGACCGCTATGCGGTCTAGTCATTTAATTGTTTTTCAATATCAGCAATTTGATTTTCTAATTCAGCAATAAACTTCTTCTTGTCTTCAATTCTTTCTTCTTCTTCTTTGATTTCTCTTTCAGAAAGAAGTCTCACTAACCCATCTTCCATACGTTTAAGCTGACGTTTCTGGTTGGCCAGCAGATCCTGTTTACGAGCTTTGGCATCTTGCATTCTCATTTTCCACTGTTCATGTCTTTCTTCATTAAACTGACTTAATCCATTGAAATAACGGTCCATATGAGAACGGAATTCTTCCCAAACAGCATCATCGCGTTCTTTTCCACAGAATCCAATTTCCTTCCACTTAGCATTCAGATTTTTCATTTCTTCTGTATGCTGTTTTGTATATTCTTTTAAATCAGCAATTTCTGAAGCCTTTTCAATCAGTTCCTTCTTGCTTTCGTATTTTTCATCCTGCTGTTTATGAACTTCTTTGAAGAATTCATCACGACGAGTAAAGAACTGCTGACGAATCGCATTGAACTTATCCCAAAGCTCATCTTCTGCATCTCTTCCGGCACTTCCTGCTGCCTTCCACTGTTCCATAACATCTCTTAACAGATTATTGGCTTTCGCAACATCTTCCATCTGTGCATATTCACTAGCTTTTACAATCAGTTCTTCTTTTGTTTTCTTGGCAGTTTCAAAACGATTCTGCATATCTGTCCAATAAGCATGACGTTTGTCAAAGAATGTCTGACGTGCAGCATTGAATTCTTCCCATAAAGCATCATCCATTTCTTTTCCGCAGCTTCCGCTGTTTTTCCATTTTGCCATTAATTCTTTCATAGTTTCATTGGCTTTATTCAGATTTTTGCTTTCAGATAATTCTTTAGCTTCTTTAATCAGTTCTTCTTTAGCTTCTTTTGCCTGTTTCTGATATTCTTTCTGTTTGCCATAAAAGCTATCTAAAATATCTTCAAATTTATCGGCCAGCTGATCTTCAAAAGCAGATTCCCAATAATGAATTCTCTTCCATTTTTTTCTTAAATTGCTGACAGCATTTAAAGAAACATTTTCAGAAGCCATCATTTCTTCAGCTTCTTTAATCAGCTCTTCTTTCTTTTTGATATCCTCATCATAATCGTTTACTTCAATGTTTTCGTATTCGTTGTACATAGAAACCTCCACCACTACATTAATCTCTATCCTTTATTTTAAACTTACAGCCTTTTGATGTCCAGTGTTTTTCCATTTTTTTCACGTTTTTTTCAATTAGCAAAAAAAATCTTATACCAGAACATGTGCCAGCTACTTAAGACAAAAACTCTTTAAAGATACACTTTTCATAAAAAAAACCAGAATTATATGCATTAATTTTCTCTTGCAATAGAATAAGGTGGTCATACTCACTTAGCGTATCATTCCCGTTCCATGCAAAGTGGTCAGTTAATAGTAAGCATATTGCTTTTCTGTTTTCATCTATCGCCATGCCATCAATGACATTCGGATTATCTATTGCCATTTTCCTTTCCTCCTACAACTTCCGATTTGTCTAACAAAACCATACAAACATACCAACATATATCCCAATTAATACAGCTATTATTCCTGCAACAAGTGACACAACAGCTGCAACAGTGTCTTCCTTATAACCATCTATATAGCTATACTTAGGATTACTTTTATCATACCAAATTTTGACTTGGTCACCTTTTCTAAATTGACGACGTGTCGTTCCAAAATTAATTTCTATAGTTATAATTTCATAATTAACTTCGTATTCATAAGTATAAAAGTAAGCACTTCTTCTATTCATCCTCATTGCACTTACACTTACTATTTTTCCTTCTGTTTGAGTTAAACATTTACGCTTTTTATCTTTTTTGGTTTTAAAATAAACATATCCTTTTCTTGCAAAAAAACTACCTATAGAAAAAAACATTAAAGGAAAAATTATTCCAAAAATAATTGTTTGGCTTAAACTCATTTTATCACCATCCCGCAAAATTCCAATTTGTATAATTCTGTGCCAATTACTTCTGTACCTTACTCAACATTACTACCGTCTCTACATGAGCAGTCTGTGGAAACATATCAAATGGGATAACTTTTTCAACTTGATATTTTTTCTTCAGCTCTGCAAGGTTTTTTCCTAATGTTGCTGTATTGCAGGAAACATATAAAACTCTATCAATTTTACTTTTTAAAATTGTCTGAATCATAGCTTCATCTAATCCGCTTCTAGGAGGATCCACAATCAAAAGGTCAATCTTTTGTTTCTTTGAAATCATTTTAAGTCTTGTTGCTGCATCATCACAAATGAATTGAATATGGTCAAGCCCATTTTCCTTTGCTGCTTTATTGGCATTATTAACAGCATCTTTGATACTTTCAATACCGATGATCTTTTTCATTTGATCTTTCAGAGTAAAACTGATTCCGCCAATTCCGCTGTAAGCTTCGACAACAAAATCATGATATCCTGCTTCTTTTTGAATCCTTTGATAAAGCTTTTCGGCCTGAAGAGTATTCAGCTGAAAGAAACTTCTTGGAGATAATTTAATCCGAACACCATTGATCTCAAAATCAAGATATTTCTTTTCAGAAAGGCAAATCATACGATTGCCAAAAATTTCAGGTGTTTTTTTCTGTATATGTATACTTTGCCAAAGTGAAGATATCATATCAATCTGCATAATTTCATCAATGCATGCCTGCTCGATTTTATCTTCACCTGTAACAAGTGTCACCTGCGCATGATTCAGCAGTTTTCTGATAACTAGCGTACGAAATCCTTTTTTTGTTTTAAAATCAAAGGCTTTTTGATGATACTTGTTTAAAATATTGATTACTTCTTTACGGATTCTTTCAACATCTTTGTCATGAACGATACAGTTATTGATTTCCACAAAATAATTGGAATTAGGCTGATACATGCCACTGCCCAGTTTATGAGGATTCATGGAAAAAGGTACTTTACATGAATTCCTATAATAAAACTGATTTTCACTTTCAATTATT
>CAMEIZ010000173.1 GCA_945919165.1 uncultured Traorella sp. | reverse complement strand
ACAACCTATGTTCATACGGATGAAGAAGGAAATCCAATTCGTATTTATTCCGATTCAACGATCAAAAAAATTACGGAATTGATGAAAGGTGTCATTCAGGATCAAAATATTGGAACCGGAAGAAGCTACAATATTGAAGGGCTTGATATGCTGGGAAAAACCGGAACCGGAGAAATCGCAGCAGATGGATCCTACAGTTCTTCCATATATACATCCAACATTATGGCTGCGGCACCAGCCAGTGATCCTAAAATAATGGTTTATTATGGATTTCAATCTAAACATGTCGGTGATTTTGATAAATCTTTTTATAAGAATTTATTTATTACGGCTTATGAAGCCGCTGGTATCAAAAAGACAGAAACAAGTGATACTCCGACCAGTTATGATGACTGGAAGGAATACACCATGCCTTCTTTGATGAATCATACAAAAGATTATGTCACAAAAAAGCTGGATGGTATGAATGTTTATCCGATTTTTATCGGAGATGGTGATATGATTGTGGATCAGTATCCTAAATCAAAGAATAGTGTTGTCACCAATCAGAATGTGTTCATCAAGACGAATTCAACCAATATTGTAATGCCAAATATGATCAATTGGTCCTATAAGGATGTTATGCTTTTTAAAGAAATGAGCGGATTAAACATCGAATGCAGAGGATCAGGTATTGTGAAAAGCCAGTCTGTAACAGAAAACACAGCTGTAAGCGTGGATACATCTATTGTAGTAGAACTTGAATAGAACTTGAAAGGGATTGATTCTTGTAAAAGAGTGAATCCTTTTTTATGCTACAAAATCAGACTTATGAAAAGATTGCCAATTTGATTTTCATTTTCCACTGCTGTATAATAAAAAAGCTAGGAGGTTTTCATGAAAAAGAATGTTGGTGTATTTTTATTAGTGTTTGCCTTGCTGGGCTGTCATTCAAATGATGAAAAAACACTTAATTTAAATCAGTTAAATCAAGAATTACCCCTTTTGTCAGAAGAACAATTTGATATCAATCATGTCATGTCAAGTGTTGAATATGACAACAAAAACCTATTTGGAAATATGATTGATGTATTTGACTATGATTATGATACACTGGGTATATCAAAAGAAGATGTTTTACAGGCTACGATTCGTCTTTCGCCTGATTCTTGCAGAATGTATATGGTTTTTAAGCCGGTAAGCGGACATGAAGAATCATTGAAAAAAAGTCTTCAGAATTATCTTTCAAAACGTATTGTCGAGTGTAAGAATGATGAAGATAAAGAGCTTTTGGGAAATGCCATGCTGATCGAAAATGAAAATTTTCTTGCACTGATCGTATCAGATGATAATGAAAGTGTATTAGAAAGAATTGAAAATGCGAAGCAACGCTATTTTGGAGTTTTAAGTCCTATTAGTGATCAGGAATTATCAGAATACGGACTCAACAAACAAATCGTAAGTGAATATGCGATACAAAAACCAGTCATGACAAGTGCCAGCACGTATCTGATTGTCAAGCCTGTCAAGGGAAAAGAAGAAGAAGTCAAAAATGCTTTATCTGATTATCTGAAAAAACTGGAATCCGATTATGCATCCATGCCTGAGCAGCAAGAGTTAGTTCATCAGGCAATGGTATGTGAGCTTGAAGATTATCAGATTGTGATTATTTCGAAAAACAATGAAGCTGTGCTGGAATCAATTAAGACCTATATGAACTAGGTCTTTTTTTTTAGCCTGACTCATACGATAAACTATGTTAAGAGAAAATCAACAAAAAAGAATGAATCAGGTACTGATCGCAGTCGTTTGTATTTTTACCATCATTGGGATAAAACTGACAATTGAACAGCTTTTTCATCATGAAAAGATACTTGAGCGAGCTGAGAATCTTTGGCAGCGTGACTTCAAGATTTCAGGCAAACGGGGAACGATTTATACCAGTGATCATGTGGCTGTTGCACTCGATATGCCTTCAGTGAGTGTTGTGGCAGTTCCTTTGATGATCAAGGATGCTGTCAAAACAGCAAAAATTCTTTCCGAAATCTTAGAGTGTGATGAAAAGGCATTGCTTATAAAAATTCAAAAACGTGTTTCTACCCAAAAACTCCAGCCTGAAGGAAGAAATATTACGGATCAACAGCGATCATTAATTCTTGATGCCAATCTGGAAGGCATTATTTTAGTACAGGACAGTAAACGCTATTATCCATATGGTCATTATCTGGCACAGGTATTGGGGTTTTCAGGGATTGATAATCAGGGATTAAGTGGTCTTGAATTGCAATATGATGACGTTTTGAAGGCCAGCTATGGGGAATTGAAAATTGGTTTTGATGCTAAGGGAAATCTTTTGAATATGAATCAGGAAGTCATTTCACATGGTTATGGAAATGATGTCGTTTTAACAATTGATTCCAAAATACAGTCCATTGTTGAAAGGGAAATGGAACAGATGATGCTTAAATATGATCCAACAAGTGCCTTAGCAATTGCGATGGATCCCAACAGCGGAGCCATCTTAGCAATGGTCAGTAAACCGGATTTTGATCCGAATCATTATCAGAAATATGACAGCGAAATATTAAATCGTAATTTGCCGATCTGGATGTCGTTTGAACCAGGCTCAACCTTTAAAAGCGTGACTTTTGCCAGTGGTCTAGAGGAGAAGTGTTTTGATATGTATCAAGATACTTATTTTGATCGCGGATTTGAAATGGTAGAAGGAGCTCGCATTAAGTCATGGAAGGCAGGAGGTCATGGACTTCAGACTTTTCTTCAGGTCATTGAGAACTCATCGAATCCGGGTTTTGTGGAAATTGGACGACGGTTAGGAAAGGATCGTTTATATCAATATGTGATGGATTTTGGCTTTGGAAAGAAAACCGGTATTGATCTTCCCGGAGAAAGCAGCGGTATCATGTTTGATTATGAGGCTATCGGTCCGGTTGAGGCGGCTACAATTGCCTTTGGACAGGGACTCAGTGTAACGCCGTTACAGCTAGTTCGTGCATTCAGTGCGATTGTCAACGGGGGAACATTATATGAGCCGTATATTGTTTCTTCCATTACGCATCCCTTAAGTAATGAAATCATTTATCAGAAAAAAATAAAAGAACAAGGTGAGATTCTTTCAGAAAAAACAAGTGCCTTGATGCGCATAGCTCTTGAAAGTGTCGTTGCCAATGGCGGAGGAAAAAACTCTTATCTTTATGGTTATAAAATAGGCGGCAAAACAGGTACAGCTCAGAAAGCTATCAATGGCATTTATTCAGGCAATGAATATATATTGTCATTTTTAAGTGCTGCTGGAATGGATGATCCCCAAATTGTTATCTATGTAGCCTGTGATTCACCCAAAAACGATGTCCAATATGGCGGAACG
>CAMEIZ010000172.1 GCA_945919165.1 uncultured Traorella sp. | reverse complement strand
TGTTATTAAACCTTTAAATATTAAAAAAGAACAATATATTTCATTTTGTCCAGACGTTGAAGATCTTGAAAAAGAATGTGCAAGAATTCACGACCTGTTAAAAGAAAAACCAATTGATTTATGTTTGTTAGGTTTGGGGAAAAATGGTCATCTGGGATTAAATGAACCAAATGATTATCTTCATATGTATGCACATGAAGTCGTATTAACTGAAGAAACAAAAAAACATGCCATGCTGAAATCTACACCCATGGAAAAAGGAATTACGATTGGAATGAAAGAAATCTTTGATTCAAAAGAAGTGATTTTAGCGATATGTGGAAATGGTAAAGATGAAATCGTCAAGAATTTTATGACACAAAGAATTACTACAAGCTTGCCGGCATCATTATTATGGCTTCATCCTCATTGTAATATGTTGATTCAGGATGATCAGTATGGAAAATGTGGGAAGTGATCCAAATAGGTTCACTTCTTTTTTCTGTCAATTTCATTTAAAGAGTGTATAATGAAAGAGCTTAGTTGTTTAGATAGCTCAGTGACTTATGATCAGGTTGTAAAGAATAAAAAAGAGATGAAATTAAAATGATCAATTGATCAGTAAGGAACAAATATGACAAAACAAATCAAGATTTATACCCTTGAAAATGAAGAACTGATGATTCAAATCATGAATCTGGGAGCCACACTCATAAGTTTCATTGATAAACAAACCAATACGAATCTGGTTCTGGGATTTGATCGTACTGCTGATTATAAGATTCACCATACAACCTTCATGGGAGCAACTGTGGGAAGATGTGCCAATCGAATTCAAGATGGAAGGTTTATATTGAACCAAACTGAGTATAGATTAGCTCGAAATAATGGTCCTAATTCTTTGCATGGCGGCATAGATAATTTTTCTTTTAAATATTTTGATGCTGAAAAAGACCATCAGTCAATCATTTTCAGATATACATCAAAAGATATGGAAGAAGGATATCCGGGAAATCTGCAAGTAGAAATCATGTATCAGTTAGATCATAATCATCTAATTTATACAATGAAAGGATTTAGTGATCAGGATACATTATTTAATTTAACTAATCATTCTTATTTCAATTTAAATGGGAAAGGAAATATCCTTTCACATAGAATGAAAATATATACAAATCAGGCTGCTTTAGTGGATCAAAATGGTCTGACAACCGATCAGAGTATTTGTGTAAACGATACGGCTTTTGACTTTTTAGATTTTAAAGTGATCCATGATCAATTAAAAAAAGGCCATCCAAATCTATCTCTTGCAAATGGCTATGATCATAACTATTTATTTGAAGAAAGAAATGATCATAGAAGAGTTGAATTAACGAATGGTGAATTGTTATTGAAAATAGAGAGTGATTTGCCGGGAATGCATGTCTATAGCGGCAACTATTTAGATTGTGAAGGGCGAAATCATGAATGGTATGGCAGTAAAAGCGGTATTTGTTTTGAGTGTCAGTTTTACCCCAATGCTATCAATTATATGGGTTTTAAGAAACCAATATTGAAGGCGAATCAAAAGATTGAACATTATATTCGATACAGTGTGGAAAAGGAAAGAAATGAAAATAAAAGATATCCAGGAATTATTTGATTCACATAAATTAGATCAAGTGCTAAAAGAATTGATTTGCAATAATGAAATCGAAACAGAAAAAAAGCGATATCAAAATGTTCTAAAAATCATGTTGGAAGAATTTAAAGATGGAGATGTTCACCTTTTTTCGGCACCTGGGAGGAGTGAAATAGGTGGAAATCATACAGATCATCAGCATGGAAGAGTGATTGCTGCTGCATTAAATGCGGATATGATTGCAGCAGCTAAAAAAACGGATGAGTCGATTATTCGAATTCATTCTATAGGATTTGATATACAGCCTGTTGATTTGCAGGATTGTTCCATCCAGCCCCATGAAATTCATACAACCGAAGCCCTGATCCGCGGTATTGGAGCTCGCTTTCAACAGTTGGGATATCAAGTGGGTGGATTTGAGGCAGTGATAGATTCTAAAATTCCCATAGGAAGCGGTATTTCCAGCAGTGCTTCTTTTGAGGTACTGTGTGCTGAAATATTTAATCATTTGTATAATGATGGAAAAATAGATCCTGTGAATATTGCGAAAATTGCTCAGTATGCGGAAAACATATATTTTATGAAACCATGTGGTTTATTGGATCAGATGGCTATCAGTTTGGGTGGTTTTACTTTTATGGATTTTTATGATAAAGAAAAACCTGTTGTGGAAAAACTGGATTTTAATTTCAAAGATTATGGTTATACTCTTTTACTAACCAATACGCATGAAGATCACAGCGATCTTTCAAATGAATATGCATCTATTACAGAAGAGATGAAGGTGGTAGCAAATGAAATGAATCAAGAGGTATTAGGATTTACTTCAAAAGAAGAGTTTATCAATCATATCGGACAAATAAAAGACCATTTGAAAAATGATCGTTCGTTGATAAGAGCCCTGCATTTCTATCAGGAAAATGAGCGTGTGCTCCAGCAAAAAAATGCTATTCAGAGAAAAGATCTTTTAAAACTGCTTGTCTTAATGAATCAGTCGGGAGCATCCAGTATACAGCAGCTTCAAAATATTTATTGTACCAATCAGCCAGATAAACAGGCTTTGTCTTTGGGACTGGCGATAAGTGCTGACTATTTAAAAGAAGATGGTGCATGTCGAGTTCATGGAGGAGGATTTGGCGGAACTCTTCAGGCAATAGTACCTGAAAAACTGCAGAAGGGTTATATAGAAAGAATGCAGACTGTTTTTGGAAAGGGGTCTGTTATGGTCATGCACATTCGTCAAAAAGGTGGATGTAAAATTATATAAAGAAAGATGTCAAATGTTTTGAACTTTTAAAGTGATAACTTTTTGGTTCACAACAAGCGACATCTTTTCATTTTAACATTACATCTAAAAGCATCATGACAGCAAAACCTAACACAATTCCTGTTGTGGCAAAATAAGGGTGAGCCTGCTGATTTTGTTGACATTCCGGTATCAGTTCATGGACAACTACAAGAATCATGGCTCCAGCCGCAAATGATAAGGCCAGAGGCAGAAAAACCTCAATGTAAACAACTAACATGGCTCCTATTACGCCAGCTATAGGCTCAACCATCCCACTGGCTTGCCCTACAAGAAAGCTTTTCCATCTTGAATAACCTTCTCTTCTTAGCGGAATTGATACAGCACTCCCTTCAGGAAAGTTTTGAAGAGCTATTCCTAATGCAATACTCACAGCTCCCATTAAGGCTTCATTTGAATAAGAACTCGTAAGAGCACCAAAAGCAACACCTACTGCCATACCTTCCGGTATATTGTGTAAGGTAATG
>CAMEIZ010000171.1 GCA_945919165.1 uncultured Traorella sp. | reverse complement strand
ATCTTCTACAATTAAAGCATGCTCTAATTGCAAGACTTCTTTCTTTTTATCTTCACTGGCATCAGGATCTGAAAGAGCATTTTTTAACTGAAGTTTTTCTTCTTCTTTTTCTTCATTGTTTTTTTCATTCATAAGTGCCATAACATGAACTACATCATTTACCGGTGTTAAATTAGAAGTGTCTGTTCCCAAAGAAACATAATAAATCGACAGCATCAGTACCAAAGTGAACATACTGATAAAGGCGAGGGCTTGCTTATTCATAAAAAAACCTCCTTGCAATTCATTATATGAATCCAAGGAGCAATTATTCTAAAGCTTTAGCTTTCTTTACATCACATTTGAGCTGATTGATCAGTTCATCCTTAGAAGCAAATTTCTTTTCATCACGGATAAACTCAACAAATTCCAGTTTCATTTCTTCTTCATATAATACACCATCAAAATCAACAAGATAAGCTTCAATGGATATATTTTCCTGATAATTAAAAGTTGGATTATGACCCACATTCATCATGGCTCGATAGCGTTTTCCCATAACATCAGCATAACCGATATAAACTCCTTTTTTCGGAAGTATGGAGTTATAGTGAAGTTTTAAATTAGCTGTAGGAAATCCATAAGTATGACCCAAATTGTTTCCATTCACCACATGACCGCTCAAAACATAATTTCTTCCTAAAAGTGAAGATACCAAAGGCATATTGCCATTTTGGATTTCTTTTTCAATTCTTGTAGATGAAATCTTTTCACCATTAAATGTTACCGCATCTACTTGAATGACATCAAAATCATGCTGTTTTTTAAGTGTTTGAACATTTCCCTTTCCTTTTTCTCCATATGTAAAATCGAAGCCACAGATGAGTGTCTGCACATTCAAATCTTTTAAAAGATTTTCAAATTCATTTGTTGGAAGATTGGCCAGCTCTTTTGTAAACGAGAAAATGATCCAGTAATCCAAACCTGCTTTTTCCCCAATTTTTTCTCTTTCTCTCATAGAAGTAATGTGAGGAATGTTCGTCATATTCTTTAAAACACACCATGGATCAGGTTCAAAAGTAATACATCCGCTTTTTATTCCTTTTGCTTTACTTGCCTGTATGGTTGTTTCTACAAGCTTTTGATGACCCACATGCATCCCGTCAAAGTATCCAATGCAAGCAGCCATTTTTTCACATTTTATGATATGTTTACAGTCAACACGAATAATTTCCATCACCATAACCCCCTCTCACAGCTAAATACATCCTTATGATGTCTTTTATAAATGGCAAGTTCTGTATGATCCTTTACCATTAAAACCTGATCATAAGGAACTGCAAGATGAATCTTTTTTCCATTTTTTATATCAAATTCATTTTCAATTTCAACATGAGGCAGATAGCTAAGTGCGTCATAAATAGATAAAACTTTCATATTATCCTTTGAAATAGTTTCTAAATCATAACATTGATCAAGTGTAAAAGACCCCACCTTTGTCCTTGTCAATGAACTCATACAGCCTAAATTTCCACTCTTTTCAGCAATATCACGTATTAAGGATCGAATATAGGTACCGCTGGAACACGCTACTTTGATTGTATGATCATCTAACACCTGAATATCATATATTTCAATATCTCTTAGAGGTCTTTCAATTTCAATGTTTTCTCTGGCATATTCATAAAGCTTCTTGCCATTAATTTTAATCGAACTGACCATTGGAGGCAGCTGTTTTTGCTTACCGATAAAGCTTTGGCATAAAGAAGTTAAATCAGATATGGGAGTTATTTTTCTTTCTTCGATGATCTCACCCCAAATGTCCTCTGTTTTGGTACTTTTGCCCAGCACAAAGGAAGCTACATATTCTTTATCTGTATTCTCTAAATAAGGTAATATTTTCGTTGCTTTTCCTAAAAGTACAAGAAGAACACCTTCTGCCATGGGATCAAGTGTGCCGCTGTGGCCTATTTTTTTCATATTCAATTTTTTTCGTAAAACAGCAATAACATCAAAAGAAGTCATATTCTTCGGTTTATTGACAAGTAACAATCCATCTAAAGAATCCATAGACTAATTTTAACATATTCTTTACAAGAAATGTAGAGCTGTTTATAATAGATTCATGAATTTACAGAAAATCCTTGGAAATATACGTCGTGCTGACAATGATTATCATTTATTTGAACCACATGATCGGATTGCTGTTGGAATCAGTGGCGGAAAAGACAGCATGGTTCTTTTAGTCAGTTTGAATCAGCTTAAGAATTTCAGCGATTATGATTTTGAAATAATCGCCATTCATATAGATGAAGGATTTTTGGATATGAATTTTTCAGAGATTGACTCATATTGTCAAAGTCATGGCATTCAACTCTATCATGAGACTACAAAAATCTATGAAACTCTTCTTAGAGATCAGAGAAATGGAAAGCTGTCATGTTCTCGCTGTTCAAAATATAAAAAAGCCTGCATGGTACAGGCAGCACTTAAATACAAGTGTAATAAAATTGCTTTTGCACATCATGGCGATGATGCAATTGAAACACTTTTTATGAATATGATGCACAATGGAAAAATAGCCGTATTTCAGCCAAAAATAAAAATGGAAAAAAGCTCATTAGTTTTGATTCGACCTTTGATTTATACTTTTGAAAAGGAAATAGCAGCTTGTGCTGATCGTTTAAAGTTACCAACAGTCACCAGCACTTGTCCTAATGATCATCAATCTTTACGAGCTTATACAAAGAAATCATTGAATGCTCTTTATCAGAATCATCCAAGTGTTCAACATAATTTTTTATATATGCTGAATAATTTGGAAAATGTTAATTTGTGGAAGAAGGAAAAGTAGTACGCTTCTTCTTTTTTCTTTTAATGATAAAAAGAATTAGAAAAAACAGAATCAGAATAATAATTCCATAATTTTTAACAATTACACTGATTTTTTGATAGTTTTCCCCAAGTAAACCACCTATAAGAATCAAAATACTATTCCAAATCAGTGAACCTGAGATCGTATAAACTGAAAAAGGTAAAAACTTCATATGTACCATACCGGCCGGAATACTGATCAAAGAACGTATAATTGGAACAAAACGTCCAATAAATACACTGATTTTTCCTTTTTCATAAAACCAGTTCATACTTTTGTTGAGATCTTCTTCTTTCATATGAAATTTCATAAGAATAGCAAAAAGCTTTTTTTTCGGTAATTTCCAACCTAAATAATAAAGCAGGACTGCACCAACATAACTGCCCATAACGGAACAAAAAATCATGAAATAAATATTTAAATCGTGTGCAGTACTCAAAAAGCCAGCAAAACTTAAAATGATCTCACTTGGTATTGGAGGAAACAGATTTTCAATAGCAATTAAAAGGAAAACAGCCAGATAGGTATATT
>CAMEIZ010000170.1 GCA_945919165.1 uncultured Traorella sp. | reverse complement strand
GAACTAAAGAGGCCCTGTTTTCTTTTTGTAATTGATACACCTCACTTAAAAAAGCATGCATGGCTTTCATGGCATCTTGTCTTTGATTTTGATGTGCAGCGTGTCCGCCTTTTGAGTGAATCTTAACCTTGATTTCACAACTGGCAGCCATTAATTCCCCACTTTTTGAGGCAATCACATCCTGACATCGCGGTAAAACATGAACGGCATAAAGCTCTTGAACGTGATATTTCTCAAGAATTTTTTTCGCAATCATGTGCTTTGCGCCTGCCCCGCTTTCCTCAGCAGGTTGAAAGATAAACAGTACCGAGGTCTTTTTTTCATGAAGAAAGAGATATTTCATCAAGATGATCATGATTGCCATATGAGCATCATGTCCACAGGCATGCATATAATCATTTAAAGAACGATAATTGACCTGATTTTTTTCTTTAATCGACAAACCATCTAATTCACAACGAAACCCAATGGAAGATTTACTCTTGTTGTCCAAATAAAAAACACCGCTGAATCCGTCATATTCTGCGGCATTTTTATTCATAATGGTTTGAATGGTTTCCATCGTTTGAAACGTATCAAATCCTATTTCCGGATTTTGATGAATTTTTCTTCGAATCGTTTTTAATTCTTCTAATTGATCCTTGATTTCTTTTCGTATTTTCATAGTTTATTCTATGAATTGAAAATCAAATTATTTCAGCTTGCTTTTATAAAAAGCACGATTTTCAAGTGCAAACTGTCGGGCTGTAAATTCTCCTTCTTCCACACCTTCATAAGCTTTTGACAAAATATTCATTCTGGCATCAATATTATCAATGTAATGCAGAATCTCAGCTTCCGGAATCATTGGCAAAACTGGGGATCCAAATTCATATTCACCATGATGAGAAAGAATCATATGCCGTACCAGCATCACTTCTTCACCCAACAGATGATTTTCCTTGGCAACCTCATAAACAAAAGCCTGCATGATCGAAATATGTCCCAAAAGCTTGCCTTCAGTGGTATATTCAGTAATAACCGGTCCGCTTAATTCTACACATTTTCCGATATCATGTAAGATGACACCGCTGATCAGAAGCTCACGGTTTAATGATGGATAACAGTCACAAATCACATTTGCCAGCTTGATCATGCCCCAAACATGAGTCGCCAGTCCTCCGACAAAATCATGATGGATTTTAGCTGCTGCCGGATAATTATAAAAATCCAGTTCAACCTTTTCCATGACTTTCAAGATCAGTGTTTTAAGCGTCTCATTTTCAAATTGGTCAATGATCTGAGAAATATTCTTTTTCAGAACACTGCGGGGAATATCCCCTTCTTTAATAAAATCATTCAAGTCCACATGTGAACGATCGACTACTTTTAATGTATTGACTTTCATCTGAAGCTGCTTGTTATATGAAATGACTTCACCATCAACTTCCACAATCATACCGGCTTTTAAAGCTATTAGCTGTTCCTGTGTTGGTGACCAGTATTTCGCAGCGATACTTCCTGTTTTATCCTGAAACACAAAAGAAAGATACGGTGCACCTTTCGCTGTTACGCCCTTTGTCAGTGAACTCAGCAGTACCACAAATCGGCCTCTGGCTCCATCACATAACTCATTCATTTTCATCTTTGAATATCTCCATTTCTTCAATTGCCAATAAAATGTCCTCGGAATTAAAACCTTTTTGAATTAATGTACCCAAAACGTTGCGTTTCAATTCTTCACCTGAATACTTCATGGATGCTGTTCTTACAGCCTTTTGAATTGCTTTATTTAAAGCTTCCCTATCATTTAAAAAATCTTCAGAGAATTCATAGTGATCGATGACATCCTTTGCGATTTCAAAGGTAAATCCTTTGTTAATCAGCTTTGAAATCAAAACCTGTTTTTTCATCTTCACACTTCCGCTTTTTACAGATTTTATATGATTGGAAATAAAACGAATTGCTTTTATCTTTTCATTTCCATCATCCATCGCATCACTGACTTCTTTGACTTGATCATAAGGAAGGCCTTTTCTTACCAGCTCACTGATAATTTTGTTTTTTCCCTTATTCGAATCTTTGGCCTTTTCCAGCTGATTCTCCAAATACGCCTGATCATCAATTAATCCTTTATTCTCAAGCTCTTCAATCAGATCATTCATCTGTTTCACATCCAAAGTACCATCCTTGATCAGGATATCATACATTTCTTTGCGGGTACGATCTTTTAATGCCAATTTCTTGATACATAAGAGTCTGGCTTTTAAAACAACCTCTCTTCGCTTGAGTTCCTCTAGTGTCAATTCATGAACATAGCCATCTTTTTTCAGTTCAAATGCGAAAAAATCTTCCAGACTGACAAGACATTTCACCTCTTCAGATTGACTGTCAAGTAATGTTAAAGTCACATAATCACGTTCTACTTTAATTTTTTTGATCTGCAGCGTTTTAAAATACAGCGCATAGGCTTCTTCATAACAACTGACAACTTTTTCACTGAAAAGATCTAAATCATAGATCATCACTTTTTCTCGGGCACATTTTCTCATTTCCAAAACTCTTTCTTTTGGATACTGGAAAAATTCCATCAATTTATCAGAAAAAGTAGTTTCATCAATAATATAACCGCTTTTCCCTTCTTCAATCAAATCCAAAAGTACTTCATCCTTTTGTGCAAAAACTGGCAAAGAAGACGCAAGAGCTTCAATAAAAGTCATACCCTGAGTTTCACTGGTTGAACAGCTGACAAAAGCTTCTCCAACCTGATACCAGGCAGGAATCACATCACGATTCTGACGATCAGTAAAAATGACACTCTTCTCAATTCCTTCATCTATGGCCAACTGTTTCAAATCATCAAGACTTGGTCCGCCTCCTACGATTAAAAGTTTATAGTGCGGATTGCTTAAAGCAGCTTTTTTAAAACCGCGGATAGCCACATCAATTGATTTTTCATTGGCTACTCGCCCAACATAAATAACAATACGGTCTTCTTTTTCAATTCCATATTTCTGTTTCAACTGCTCAACAAGGTTTTTATCAACATTCTCTTCATTAAAGCTTGTAAGATCAATTCCAGTCGGTACAATGTGGATCGGTGCAGTAATTCCATATCCACGAAGTGTTTCCAGAGTTTTGCGTGAAGGAGCAATGATGACCTCTGTTTTATCATACATCAGTTTGCTGAGATTGCTGACAAGTGATTTGGTGGTTTTGTCAATAAAATCAAGATCCAAAAAATTCACATAATGCGTATAATCTTCATACATCGTATGATAGGTGGAAACAATTGGAATATTTAATTCTTTAGCAATGTTTCGTCCAAAAATACCTACTCCAAATTCAGTATGCACATGAATCACATCCAGATTCATTTGACGAATTTCTTCTTTTGCTTTCAGCTGAATGGGTGATGACATATTAT
>CAMEIZ010000169.1 GCA_945919165.1 uncultured Traorella sp. | reverse complement strand
ATAATGAAATCAGAAGTGTTTGGGATGAGGAAAAAGAAGAATATTATTTCAGCGTTATTGATGTTGTTAGTGCCTTAACTGAAAACCCTCGACCAAGAAAATATTGGAATGCTTTGAAAACAAAATTAGATGATGAAGGAAGTGAACTGTCCTCAAAATTGGGACAGTTGAAATTAAAAGCTAAAGACGGAAAAATGAGACAAACTGACGTTTTAGATACACAGAACATTTTTAGACTTATTGAATCTATTCCTAGCCCAAATGCTGAGCCTTTCAAAATGTGGCTCGCAGAATTAGATAAGGAAAGAATTGACGAAACATTTGATCCAAGCATTGCCGTCAATCGAGCAATTGACTATTATCGTGCTAAAGGATATTCAGATGAATGGATTGAAAAAAGATTAAAAGGAATGGTTGATTACCGTAAACTAACTGATGTTTGGAACAAACATGGAATCAAAGAAGGAAAAGAGTATGCAATACTTACTAACGAAATCTATAAAGAGTGGTCAGGAATGAAAGCAAATAAATACAAGTCTTTAAAAGGAAGTTGTCTTAACTGATTTGGGAGTATTGCTACAAGAGAATTAGTTAAAAAGCATAATCCTTACGGTTTTGAAAATAACAAAGTTGTTGCAAGAATGGGTGGGAATGTTGCAAAAATTGCAAAAGAAGATTTAGAAAACAAGTTAGATGAATCAGTGATCAGTAAAGAAAATTCTTTAGATTACAAATATACTGATAAACCAAAAAAACTAAAAATAAATAAAGCACCCCACGGCAATGGGATGTTTAATAAGTGATACGGCAATATTACTTGTATAGAAAAATTGATTTCGACACCAGTTTTTTTATACCCAATTTTACCAAAAAAAGGAGGATATTATCAATGATTAATATTCTTTTCAACAGTTCTTATAAATTGAATACATGCTGCTTCTATGTCTTTTTGTTCCGGAATATCATTATAATGAACGACTACAACAACATTATTTATCTGCATTTCAATAGTTTTCATTTTTCTCCTGAATATAATGTTAGTGAGGTGAAATGATGTCAGAGTATTTGATCTATTTGAGAAAATCACGTGCTGATTCTGAAAGCGAAACAGTTGAAGAAGTTCTTTCAAGACATGAAAAGCAGCTCCAGGAATACGCTCTTAAAGAGCTTGGATATCGTATTCCGGAAGATGATATTTATCGTGAAGTTGTATCTGGTGAGACCATTGATGACCGCCCTGAGATTAATATTCTGCTTCGCAGAATCGAAAACAAAGACATTAAAGGTGTTATTACCATTGAACCACAAAGACTTACCAGAGGCGATATGTTGGATTGTGGTACGATTGTTCATGTTTTTAGATATACGGATACTCTTATCATGACACCTAATAAAGTATATGATTTGTCAGATAAGTTTGATCGTAAATTTTTCGAAATGGAGCTTTCAAGAGGAAATGATTATCTTGAATATACAAAAGAAATTCTTCAGCGTGGGAAAATTGCTTCTGTAAAAAATGGTGACTATTTAGGAAATTTCAGTCCTTTAGGATATGATAAAATCAAAATAGATAAAAGCAATACACTCACACCTAATGAAGATGCTGAAATAGTTAAATTGATATTTGACCTATATGTTACTGAAAACATGGGATGGACAAGAATTGCAAGACAATTGGATGACATGGGAGTTCGCCCAAAAAGAAGTGATCACTGGAATCAACAGACAATACGTACTATTCTTCAAAATCCTGTTTACATTGGAAAAATCCGTTGGAATTATAGAAAAGGTGTGAAATCGTATGAAAATGGAAAAATCATACGTCATACACCACGATCCCAAGATTACATGTTAATAGATGGGAAACATCCAGCAATCATAGACGAAGAATTATTTAACAAAGCACAAAAGATAATTGGATCTAAGCCTAAAAATAAACCATCAAATAAATTAATAAATCCATTAGCAGGATTATTATTCTGTAAGAAATGTGGTAAAGCTTTATCGTACAGAACATACAACAAATGTGAACCAAGATATTTATGTAATAATCAAGTACATTGTGGTTGCCGATCTTCAAAAGCAGATGCTGTCATACAAGCAGTAATCGATTCTGTAAATGTGATAATTAAAGATTTTGAGTTCAAATTAGAGCATCAGAGCGTTGATAATACTGAGATGTACAATAATATCATCCATAACCTTGAAAAAGAGCTAAACAAGCTAGAATTACGTCAGAATGAACTTTATGATCTCTTGGAAGAAAAAATATATTCTAGATTAGTATTTACAGCTAGAAATAATATGTTAGCTGTACAACGTAATGAATTAAATGAAAAAATAAAAAATGCAAAAATGATGAAACCTATCATAATCAATTATGATGAAAAAATTATGAAATTCAGTAAAGTGATTGAATATCTTAAAAATGATCAGATTGATGCTGATGCAAAAAATAAAATGCTGAAAAGTATTATCAACAGAATTGAATATAGTACGATTCCGGTAAATAAAAAAAATAACGGTAGATGGGTTGAACATAATGTTCAATTAGATATTTATCTCATTGACAGATAACATATAGGTTTCATTTCTTCACTGCCAATATCCGTCAGGATTTGGCTGTGCATAACGCTGATGCAAATAACGGCTGCTGGCAGCAAATTCTCCGTCTGCACCACCTAAAGCAGTAGCAATTAATTTTGCCATTTCAGGATCCGATTTTTTAATATCTACCGGAAACTGCAGTTTCTTTTCATAGGTCCACATAATTTAGTCCTTTCCTTCCCATGGCCATGGACAGCATGCCCATTCCCAACCAAACTCCGTATTAACGCCTTTATTTGTCAAAGGACCACATTTGTGTTCATACAGTCTTTCCAAACGGGCTAATTTACGGCGAATAATACGATAATAACGTAAAGCTTCAAAATCACAAGGGTGCGTATCCAGGAATAAAATAGTTTCCTGAAGGACAAAATCAAGCACCTGAATTCGGCATTTTAGCTTCTTGCAGAAACATTTCTCTTCATCACAGAGTTCTCTGCAGCGATGGCAGCATTCCTCTTCATGGCAGTCAAACCAACTGTCTTCACTTTGAGCTGCATCTCTTCGAACATTACAGCCAAATCTTTCATCAAAATTAAAATCTCTGAAATCACTGCAGTGAACTGTATCCTCGCAGCAATCTCCAAAGCGATCAAAACGGCAACCACAATCGCGATCACGATCTTTTTCATGACATTCACAATCGCGGTCTCTATCACGGTCATGACAATCACAATCACGATCTCTGTCACGGTCATGACATTCACAATCGCGGTCTCTATCACGGTCATGACATTCACAATCACGATCTTTTTCATGTTCTTCACATTCACAGTTTCTGCGTCTGCGTCCAAAGTCATCAAAACC
>CAMEIZ010000168.1 GCA_945919165.1 uncultured Traorella sp. | reverse complement strand
AAGCACTTCAATGGGTCAAAATCAATTCAGATCTGGAATTATTGGATACACCGGGTGTATTATGGCCAAAATTTGATGATCAAAAGGTAGGATTGTGTCTGGGAATCAGCGGAGCTATTAAGGATGAAATCTTGCCGTTAGAAGAGGTTTGCCTTTTTGGTTTGTCGTATTGTATGGAGTATTATCCAGAGTTACTGAAAAAACGCTATGAAATTGAAATCAGTGAGGATCCGATTGAAAATCTGAAAGCAATTGCCAAAAAAAGAGGCTGTTTAAAGAATAATGGTGAATTGGATGACGAAAAAGCCATTAGTTTGTTTATTAAAGAATCAAGAGATGGTCTTTTAGGACGTATCAGCTGGGAGAGATGTGATGGAGTGTCTGAATGAGTATGAAAAAGCCTGGTGGAAGGCAGGCAAAACAGCCATTGTTGGCATGGATGAAGCTGGAAGAGGTCCTCTGGCGGGTCCTTTAGTTGTTGCTGCTGTTTGCTTTCCAAAAGGTTATCACCATGAAGGTATCTATGATTCAAAGAAGGTCAGTGAAAAGAAACGTGAAGAAATGTTTCGAATTATTATCAACGAGGCTGTTGAGTATCATATTCAGATTGTATCGAGTCAAAAAGTGGATGAATTGAATATTTACAGAGCAACACAGTTGGCAATGGAACAGCTCTCCTTTCAATTTTCAACATGTGACGGTGTATTAACCGATGCCATGCCGCTGACAAACCGTCGCGCTGAAGTGATTCCAATCGTTAAAGGAGATCAGAAAAGTGTCAGTATTGCTGCTGCCAGCATTTTAGCGAAGGTTACACGAGATCATATCATGAAGGGATATGATATTCTTTATCCTCAATATGGCTTTAAAGATCATAAAGGATATGGTACTAAAAAACATCTGGAAGCAATTGAAAAATATGGTATTTTAGAGATCCATCGTCTCTCTTATGGACCCATCAAAAAGAAAAAAGTTACGCAGTTAGAGCTTTTTTAGGATAAATCACCTTTTTTTGCATAATAAAATGTAGAGAGGTGTTTTTTTTATGAGAGAGCAGATTTTATATTATGCGCTGAAACATCAAGGTGAATATTGTCAAATGGCACGTTCAATTGAACAAAATAAGCCTTGGGAAAAAGTTCATTATGAAGGAAACTATATAACAATTCTAGATTCAGCTTATCCACGTGAACTTTTGGAATTGAAGCAGCCGCCTTATATTTTGTTTTATGAGGGGAAATTGGAATTGTTAAGAAGAGAGAAAATTACCGTTGTTGGATCCAGAACATGTACCAATTATGCCGCCGATTGTCTTTATTATCTGATTCAGCATATTGATGAAGAAGTCGTTATTGTCAGTGGCTGAGCGAAAGGTGTAGATGGGAAAGCTCATCAAATGGCTTTAAAAAATAACCGTGGGAGTATTGGAGTTATCGGATGTGGATTGGATGTGATCTACCCTAAAGAAAATGAAGAGCTTTATCAGCAAATGAAAGATAACGGTTTGATCATCAGTGAATATCCTTTTGGCAGTTTGCCGATGGCGCATCATTTTCCATGGCGAAATCGTATTTTGGCAGCGTTATCGACAAAGTGTTATGTCATCTCAGCTAAATCAAAAAGCGGAACGATGATTACAGCTGATTATGCTTTGAATTTAAATCATGAAGTTATTGCTTTTCCGCATCGTTTTGACGATGAATTTGGACAGGGCTGCAATGAGTTGATTGAACAGGGAGCGGGTATATTTATCAAGTAAAGGATGAAAAGTATTGACAAAAACCAAAATATAAGAATAATAAAGAAATTAGAGGTGGCAGAATGAAGAAGTTAGTAATTGTCGAATCGCCTTCAAAATCGAAGACGATTGAAAAATATTTAGGAAGTGACTACAAGGTTGTTAGCAGTAAAGGACATATCCGTGATTTGGCAACTACTGGAAAAGGCGGTTTGGGAATTGATATTGAAAATGATTTCAAACCGAACTATGTCATAAGTCCTGATAAGAAAGATGTCGTCAAAGAGCTTGTTTCGGCAGCGAAAAAAAGCTCTCAAGTATATCTGGCAACTGACCCTGACCGTGAAGGAGAAGCTATTGCATGGCATTTAGCACAGGTGTTGGATGTGGATTTACATGATGCTAATCGTGTTATTTTCAATGAAATTACCAAGAATGCTGTGATCGATGCTTTTCAATCACCTAGATGCATTGATATGGATTTAGTGAAAAGTCAGGAAACCAGAAGAATGCTGGATCGTATTATTGGGTTTAAGCTTTCAGGCTTGTTGAAAAATAAGATAAAATCAAAAAGTGCCGGAAGAGTCCAGTCAGTTGCCTTGAATCTGATTGTTGAAAGAGAAAAAGAGATTCAGGCTTTTAAAAGTGAAGAATACTGGAGCATTGAGGCTGTTGTTGAAAAAAATCATGAGACTTTTCGGGCAGCTTTAACAAAGATTGATGGCAAAAAGGCAAAAATCAAAAACGAAGAAGAAGCGAATGCAATAAAAAAAGCCTGTGATCAGGAATATGTGGTCAGCAATATAGAGAAGAAAGTAAAAAAGAAGCAGCCAAAACTTCCTTTTATTACTTCAACACTTCAACAGGAAGCTTCTACAAAGCTGAATTTTTCCAGTAAGAAAACAATGTCAATTGCCCAGAAGCTCTATGAAGGAATCAGTATTAAGGGAAATCAAGAAGGTTTGATTACATATATGAGAAGTGATTCTACTCGTTTGAGCGATGTGTTCGTGAAAGAAGCGTTTGGATATATTGAAAATCAGTACGGCAAGAAATATGTGGGACATGTCCATCAGAAAAATAATGCCAATGCTCAGGATGCGCATGAAGCCATTCGTATGACCCATATTGACTATACTCCTGAATCCATTAAAGCAGATCTGACAAATGATGAATATAAGCTGTATAAAATGATTTATGCCAGAACAATGGCGTATTTGATGGCACCAAGTGTCAGTGATGCGGTTACTGTAACTATTATGAATCATGGTCATGAATTCCGTGCCAATGGTTCTGTCTTGACATTTGATGGTTATTTGAAAGTTTATCAGGATTATGAACAAAATAAAGATGTTGTTCTTCCAATTTTGGATGAAAATGAAGTTTTAGCACAAGTTGAATTGGAAAGTGCCCAGCACTTTACGGAACCTATGTTACGTTATAGTGAAGCCCGTCTGATCAAAGAGATGGAAGAAAAAGGAATTGGACGACCTTCTACCTATGCAACGATCATTGATACAATTCAAAAAAGAGGTTATGTTGAACTGATCAAAAGCTCAGAAAACAGTCGTACCAAAGTATTTGTGCCTACTCAGCAGGGCTTTTTGACAGATGAGAAACTACAACAGTATTTCTCCAGTATTATTAATGTTTCTTATACAGCAAACATGGAAAAGGATTTGGATGAAATTGCTGAGGGAAACAAAGAAAGCATTACAGAGCTTAA
>CAMEIZ010000167.1 GCA_945919165.1 uncultured Traorella sp. | reverse complement strand
CTTTCATAACTTTTTTTCATATCTTTATCCTCCTGAAATGTAAGACTATTTCATTCTTGAATACATTATACACCTTAATGGAAAAAAATCAATATGAATTTATTAAAAAATTATTAAATATGCCTGTACAAGGGCATATATGATAAAATGTGAATATCTAAACTATAGTTTGTATTCAAAAGATTATGCACCAGAATTGTACCAATTCGATCGACTAAAAGGAGGCAATGAATCATGAGTATTCGAAAAAGAATGAGCAAAAAAACAGAATCTGGAGTTACCTATCAAGTATCATTTTCTTATAAGGATTATGAAACAGGTGAAAAAAAGTGTCATACAAAAAGTGGTTTTCTATCTGTTGAAGATGCACAGTTATATGAAGATAAAATGAAAGAAGAATTGAGTTATCAGCATCAGGTTTTAAAAAAATACAAAATTACAATTGATGAACTTTTTCATGAATGGATGAAAATGGAAGCTGAATTTCAATATCAGGATAATACGATTATCGATTATAAGAATCGTTATAAAAAACATATTCAAAAAAGATTGGGTGATCGATTAGTCAGTGATATGGATTATAAAGCTTTCCAGCAGTATTTCAATGAAAATGAAAAGATTGGTTTATCTACGAATTTTAAATTAAAGAAAATACTCAATGGATTAATGAATTTTGCCATTAAATGCGGTTATTGTACTATGAATCCAATTCCATTAATTTATGTTTCAGGTATCGATAATTCCAGAGTTCATTTGAATAAGGTCTATCAGGAACAGGATTTTAATATGATAGTAGCGGAGTTGCTTCATAAAGACACTCACCTATACAATGTATTTGCTGTAGCATTATATATTGGTAGATATACCGGTTTAAGAATCTCTGAGGTTTTTGCATTGACAAGAGATGATTTTAATTTTGAAAGTCAGACAATATGTGTATCGAAGAAAGTCGTTTATGCGAATCTAAAGAAAAATGAATTATATGTTCAGCACCAAATGAAGACCAAAGCTTCAAAAAGCATGATTCCTTTTCACAAAAATCTGCAGAAGATTATGAAAAAATGGATGAATTACCATCCCTATTCTTATGTCATCAGCGATTCACAAGGAAAGCTGGTCAATCCAAAACAGATGGAATTCACATTATGGAGTATTTCCAAAGAAAAAAATATTCATTTTCATTACCATATGCTTCGACATACTCTGGCTACAAAATTAGTCAATAATGGTGCTGATTTAAAAAGTGCTCAGGAAATTATGCGTCATGCCAATATTTCTACTACGATGAATATTTATACGCATGTCAACGAAGAGAATAAACTCAATGCTTTGTATATCGCTTTTCCAGAAGAAAAGATTGAATAGCTCAGGAGGTAAGAAAATGAAAGAATATACAAAACCCTTAATTCATGATGAACAATTTGTATCCAATCAGTTTATTGCGGGTTGCAGCGCTAATATTGTTTCCGGTACTTCACCGGTAAATGTGTACTGTGTAAAAACCAGTCATATTACTGTTTTTACCAGTACCACAACAGGAGGATGTACCTATAAACGAGATCCTTTTACAAGTACAGCTGAAGCCAGCAGTTTTTTCAGCAGTTTATTTCAGTGGAGTGATGCTGTCAGCGAACAGGAGAGCAATAATAAAAGTTTTACACAAGCACAAATGAATGCCGGGAATGCAGAAATCGATAATGGATGGCCAAAAAGATTTCCAAATACGATTGTTGTTGGGACACAGTATGGAAAAACTCATGCTGGTTATGCATTGGATTTTTTACAGGATCATGAAGGAAAATATATTTCATAAAGGAGTGAATTTCACTCTTTTATTTATTGAAAGGAAGCTGGGATATGAATATTTTGGATATGGCAAATAGTTTTGAAAAGCATATCTGTGATAAGGCTGATTTACTAAAGATCCCCATTGGAGCAACATTAGAATTACTTCCCTTATGCAATATGAATTGTAAGATGTGTTATGTTCGTATGTCTTATGAAGATGTTATATCTCAGGGAGGTCTTCTAACAAAAGAAAATTGGTTTACGCTTTTAGATAGTGCTAAAGATGCTGGTACTCTTTTTCTTTTACTGAGTGGTGGTGAGCCTCTTTTTCATCCTGATTTTAAAGAAATTTATTCAAAGGCAAAGTCAATGGGCTTTGTCGTTTCTGTGAATACAAATGGGACTTTAATGAATAAAGAATGGGCTGATTTTTTTGTTTTAGATTGTCCGAGAAGATTGAATATTTCGATTTATGGAGCCAGTAATAAGACATATGAACTTCTATGTGATAATCCAAAAGGATTTGATCAGTTTGATACTGGTATTCAACTGCTTAAAGAAAGAAATATTCCAATTAAGCTCAGTTGTTCATTAACTCCACAGAATTATGATGATTTAGAAAAAATGATTTTATATGCCCAAAAGAATGATTTACCAATTGAAGTAGCCAGCTATATGTTTCCTTTTCATCGTAAAGATAATTCAGTCTTAAAGTCAGAGAATCGATTAACTCTTGAACAGGAAACGAATGCCAGAATTTTATATGAAAAAATGATCTATGGAGAACAGTTTACAGACAAAGCTTATGCATCCGTATACTGCAATACTTTTGATGTAGAACTGCCATCTAAAGCACCTAACAGTGGTTTTACATGTCGTTCAGGTTCCAGTACCTATTGGATCAATTGGAAGGGAGAAATGATTCCTTGCGGTATGATGAATCACCCAAAAGTAAATACATTGGATAAATCTATTCAGGAAAGCTTTCAAGTCATGAAAGAAGAAATCAGTAAAATCAAGCGTGCTGATACATGCTATTTGTGTAAAAAAGAATATATCTGTCAGATTTGTACGGCAGCCACATTAGCTGAAACAGGAAAACTAGATGGCGTATCAGAACATCACTGTAAAGCCTGTGACCTTTATCTTGAAAAACTTCAACAGTATCTTGATGAACATCAAATTAAAGTAAAAGAGGAAAACTAGATGAGAAAAAAACAAAACTTTGTTCTTAGAGAAATCTTAGATGAATATATACTCATACCAACCGGTAATACAGCAGAACAGTTTAACGGAATTGTGACTCTTAATGAAACAGCTCTATTTATCTACGAAATCATTGAAAATGTAGCTTCCTTTGAAGAATTAATTGAAATGATGAAAAAAGAATATGATGTTGATGAAAAGATATTAATAAATGATGTTGTCCAATTATTGACTTCAATGCTTGAAAACAATTTAATTGAACCAACAGAACCTGAAAAAGGATGGTAATAGAATCATCTTTATATTAATAATAGAGATCACTGAATAGTGGTCTTTTGTTTTGTTAATTGCCTTTTTTGATTTCCAAAAAATGCTATTTTATCAGGTGAATTTTCATCTCTTTTTTATTAAAAACTAAAACAATTTGAAATTTTATTCATATAAATTTTATAAAATTTTATATTAAAAATATAAGCCTGAAATAGTCTTACATTTCAGGAGGATAAAGATATGAAAAAAAGTTATGAAAGTC
>CAMEIZ010000166.1 GCA_945919165.1 uncultured Traorella sp. | reverse complement strand
ATTTGAAGGAGCTCAGGCAGCTATGCTGGATATCAATTATGGAACTTATCCATATGTTACCAGCTCATCGCCTACCAGTGCCGGTGTCTGTGAAGGAGCAGGTGTTTCACCTCACAAACTCGATAAGATTATTGGTGTTGTCAAAGCTTATTCAACTCGTGTTGGTGAAGGTCCTTTCATTACTGAGCTTTTAGATGAACAAGGAGAAAAACTGCGTGAAATCGGGCACGAATACGGTGCTACAACCGGTCGTCCAAGACGTTGTGGATGGTTAGATCTTTGTGTTGTCAAACATGCTGCCACGATCAATGGATTAACAGATCTGGTCATTACAAAAATTGACTGTTTAGATGATTTTGATCAGATTCCGGTTTGTGTCGCTTATGAAATTGATGGAAGACGTACAACAGCCATACCAAGCACCTTGGAAGATTACGCCAAAGCAAAACCAATTTATGAATTCATGGATGGCTGGAAATGTGATATTTCTTCTATCAGAGAGTATGATCAGCTTCCTTCTAACTGTAAAAAATATCTCAATAAAATCGAAGAAATTACAAAAGTGAAGATTTCATTAGTTTCAGTAGGAGCTGAGCGCGAACACAATATTTATGTTCATGAAATTTAGTTTCAAAAAAAGAAGAACAGAATCAAGTTCTTCTTTTTTAATACTCACTATTCAATAGGATAAACCTTACCATCCGGGTCAAAAGTTGGTTTATCATAATTGATGGTTCCCTGCCATTTTTCAACTTCAACCGGATTAATCGACAGCTCAGGAAATAAATTAAAATAATCCTGGATCATTTGATCCATATTCTCCTGAATGATTGTCTTCTTATTATAATCAGGCAATATTTGATCATCATGAATCTGATTGAGATCAAATGCAAAGTTCTTCATTATTTCGATATGCTTCATATCCAAATAACAGCGATAGACATCATTTAAAAATCTTTCGTTCATTACCGCAACATTCCCATCCAACTGAAAATCACTGCTGATCAAAGGAAGCATATGAATCTCACATTCCTGTAAGTCCTGGCTGACAAAACTCCAGGAATCTTTATTGGTTAAGGCAATGGTAGTACGCAATTGATCCATGCTCATATTGGTAAAACAATATCTTTTAAATACATTGATAAAATTCACCAGTTTAGAGGTAACCAATTCATTTTTCTTATCAAAAAATCCTTTCATTAAGTTTTTAAAATCATGGGTGGTTTTAAAGTAATCTAACGCTTCTTCACCATTAAGATGCTTCTTTGACACTACACAATTCTCTTCTTCGCAAGAAAAATCAATATCAATTCCCTGCATGATATCAACAACATTGCTTATCGCATCATCATTGAACTTAATAAAATAATCAATATTAAAACCAAAAACACTTTCCATAGAATAAATCAGATTATCAATGCCATTATAAGATAAATTATATAAAGCATCCGGATAGGAATCAAATGCAATGTTAGGAATATAAATATTAGTAGGAATTTCGACATATTTCATTTCTTTATTAACAGGATCAAAAAACAGAAAGAAACATAAATCAGTTTTGGTAACATAATGAGCAGGATCCTGATTATTTGAATAGGAAAACAGAATGGTATATCCCTGTTCATTTAATTCCTGATTCATATTATGTGAAATACTGACCTCATGAAAGTTTTCACTGATTTTTGTTAAGCTTGTATGCATGAATGTTTCAATATTCTCCAGATTTCGATCGCTTGCCAATACACCGCCGATATCGTGCAAACGGAGTGCTTTAATCAAATTGTAAATACTGTGATATTCTTTTATATCGCAGTTTTCAATACCGAAGGCTTCATTCATGTCTTTAAAGTAATTGACATGATTGCTGTCGCTTACTAAAACTCCAATCGTTTGATTGGCAAGTATTTCATCCTTTTGTCCATATGTATACAAACCGATACGATAATCCGTCATGATTGTATTTTCATGAATAATTTCGCTTCGCTTTTCCTGTAAAAAAGAAGATAACGAAAAAATAAGAATCGATAAGGTAATCATTAAAACACGTCTTAACCAGATATATTTTTTTGAAATCAAAATCCAGACAAAGAAGCTGATCAATAAAGCAACTAAAACAATCAAAATGAAAACCTGAACGATCATTGGAAAAAAAGATCCCAGATAAAGCTGAAAGCTCAAAAAAAAGCAGGACACAGTGAAAAGGATTAGAATGACTAAATCAATGGTTGTATTGATTCTATCCTTTTTCATGTGTCCTCCTTATTAAAATCTTTCTCTTAAAAATGTCGGGAAATATTTATTAACAGTCTTATAATAATGTTCAACTGTGACTACTTTTTCATCCAGTTCAAAATCATCATCATACTGTTCCATATCATCTAAATCGAAAGCAAATTCACTCATCTTCTGATCAGAAGTAATGGCGTAATAAAGACTATGTACGTAGCGAATATCTTTTTCTGAGAGCAAAGCACAGGAAAGATCAAGCTGATTACCAACGCTGGCTGTCGGATAACGGAATTCATAACCGCTTTCAACAGTTGTAGAATTAAATGTCCAACTGGCTTCATCATCAATTGCCTTATTCAAGAAAGCTTTTGCTTTGTCCATAGGAAGATTGGTTGAAACATATTTGGAAGCAACTTCTACCACATCCGCAACTTTCATAGCTCCGGAAACAGAAAGCATCTTATTCACAATTGCTTCAATGATATCACGCTGAGCCTGTTCTCTTCCCTTTACTTCCCATCCGGCAGTTTTACGATGGCGGGCATAGGCCAACGCCTGTTTACCGTCTAAATGCTGATAGCCTTTATTTAAACAGATTAAATCACTGCTGGCAAAAGAACGGTTTTCATCTTGTTCACAGAACTTCAGCTGTACATCTACATCAATACCGCCAATCGTATCAATAATCTCAATAAGTGATTCAAACGTTACTTTCGCAAAATAGTCAATTTCAATGCCAAAAATTCTTTCAAGTACTTGTGCGGTTGCTTCAGGACCCTGCCAACCTAAATGTGTCAGTTTATCCGGATAATCATCATATTTCGGATTTGGTACATAAGAATCACGATTAACGGAAACAATTTCAACGTGATGAGCCACAGGATCAATCATTAAAAGCATATTCACATCACTCAAGCCATTAAAAGTCGGTTCACCCATTTCATCCAGACCGGAAACATAAACGACAAAAGGCTTGGTTGTGATGTCGATATCATTCGCTGAGTTTTCATTTTGCACAGACATTTCAATTTTATATATAATACGATAGTCCTTCGTAAAATCTTCGTTTTGATCTTTTTTCAATGCGTAATCCTGATCAGAAATCATCATTGCATCCATCTTTTCATCATCAAGATCAATGAACATTTCATCAAGCATTAAGTAAGGTATTTGATCCATATCATATTCTTCAAGCTGCTCAAGTGAATAAGTCATTAATTCACTTGCCTGATCTTTAAAACCCAAAGATGATACTTCATTAATTGAATCAATCTTGCTATTTTGTTTTACTATTACATACAT
>CAMEIZ010000165.1 GCA_945919165.1 uncultured Traorella sp. | reverse complement strand
ATATGATCCTACGGTAATCGTTGTATTCCCAAGCAACACAGTAGATTTAAGTGAATCATCAAAAGATGTGAAGCTTCATGATGTGATTGCTGTTAAGTTAAGTTAACTAAAGCCCTTTATAGGGCTTTTTGAAATATAAAACGATAGGAGGATATTATGGAAACAAATATGAAGAGAATTCAACAAGATATTGAAACTCTTGCAACATTCACATCGACTCCGGGATGTGGTGTCACACGCTCTTCTTATACAAAAGAAGATCAGATGGCAAAAGATTATTTGATTGGAGAAATGAAAAAACTGAATCTAGAAATTTATGAAGATGGATTTGGTACTCTGTTTGGACGAAAAGAAGGAACATTAAAAGATGCACCTGTTGTAATGTTTGGATCTCACTATGACACAGTTTTAAATGCTGGGGCATTTGATGGTGTAGCTGGGACAGTTGCAGCTTTAGAGGTCATGCGTATTCTCAATGAAACACAATTTGTGAATGATTATCCAATGGAACTGATACTAATGAATGCTGAAGAAGGTGCAACTTTTGGACCAAGTACAGGTGTTTCAAATTCAAGAGCTATGGTTGGAACCATGACCGAATATGAATTGGATACTGTGAAAAATCGCTTTGGTCAAACAAAAAGAGAAGCTATGGCTGAATATGGGTTAAAACCAGATCTTGAAGCAGCAAAAAGAAAACCTGGATCCATTAAAAATTTCATTGAAATGCATGTTGAACAGGGACCTGTATTAGATAGAGAAAACATTGAAATTGGTCTGATCAAATATCTTGCTGGAATTGGACGTTATACAATCCGTTTTTATGGACAAACAGCGGATTCAACAGCTCCGATGAGCTCTAGAAAAGATGCTCTTGTAGCTGCGTGCAATTTTGTAAGTGCTTTTGACGCCGAAATGAAAGCTCTGGGAGAGGATGTTACCGGAATGGTGGGAAAACTGGATATCACTCCAAATTCAAATCAGTTTGTTCCTGAATATGTTGAAGGAAAAATTGAAATTCGAACATTCTCAAAGGAAATTGTTGAAAAAACTGATTTTAAAGCATTAGTTGAAAAACTACTTCATCAGGTTTCAAAACAGTTTGGTATTCGTACTGAGCTTGAAGAAATCAGAAGAATTAATTATCCAAATCCAACAGGTCCAAGCATCATGAATGCAGAAAATGTGAAAAAAATGGAAGGTATTTGCGACCAGCTTGGATACAGTCATGTCATTATTAATAATGGAACAGGACATGATTCCATGATTATGACAGACTTTGCAGATACCAACATGATTTATGTTCCTAGCAGAAACGGTGGAGTTTCACATTGCCCTGAAGAATGGACAGATTATGAAAGCATCAAAAAAGGAGCTGATGTCCTTCTTCATTTAGTTATGGATGTAAGTAAAAAAAACGAGGATTAATGAAAGGGAAAGATCAATGGAAAGATTTGAAAACATTGTATATAAGCAAGTAGCTTCTCCTCAGCCTGACTGTACAAATCAGCCAGTCATGTTGAGTGATGAAACCATGCAAAAACGCTATGAAAAAGTGTTGCAGCGAATGAAAGAGGAAAATATTGATACTCTGGTTGTCTATGCAGATCTTGAACATGGAAGTAATTTTGAATATCTGACAGGATTTCTTCCTAGATTTGAAGAAGCTTTGTTAGTCATTCATGATAATGGCAAAAATTTTATGATTATGGGAAATGAAAACTTAAATAAAGTTGAACATTCCCGAATCAAAGCAACAGCATTGCATGCTCCGCATTTTTCACTTCCAAATCAGCCGATGGATTGTGAAGAAAGCTTTTCTTCAATCTTACAGATTGCTCAAATTAGTGAAGGAAAAAAAGTAGGTATTGCTGGATGGAAAAACTTTACGAGCCGATTTGAAGATAATCATACTTTATTTGATGTTCCTTACTATATAGTAGAAGACATCAAAAAGCTTGTGGGAAAAAACGGTGAAGTATTCAATGCAGCATATCTTTTCATTGGAAATAAAGGTGTACGTTGTATAAACAATGTCAATGAAATTGAACACTATGAGTTTGGAGCTTCATTAGCCTCAGACTGTATGTTAAAGGCTATGAACCATTTAGATGTCGGTGTCAGTGAAATGGAACTGGGAAGTGATTTAAATGCTTTGGGTCAGAAAAACAGTGTGGTGACAATAGCGGCAGCTGGTAAGAGATTTGTGAAGGCTAATATTTATCCAACCGATAATCAAGTGAAGCTGATGGATACAATTTCCTTAACTGTTGGCTATAAAGGAGGACTTTCGTCCAGAGCTGGTTATGCGGTAAAAGAAGAAAGTGAACTTCCAACTGAGATTCAGGATTATGTGGATGTTGTTGTTAAACCATATTATCATGCAGTTGTAAAATGGCTGGAAAATGTTCACTGTGGGATGGTTGGCGGCGATTTGTATGATCTGATTGAAGAAGTTCTTCCAAAATCAGAATATCATTGGTCATTATGCCCAGGTCACTTAACTGCTGATGAAGAATGGATGTCTTCCCCGGTTTATAAAAACAGCGAAGAAGTAATTGATAGCGGCATGCTTTTCCAGATAGATATTATTCCTTCTGTAAAAGGATATGGAGGAACTAGCGCTGAAAGCAGTGTTGTTTTAGCTGATGAAAAACTAAGAGATGAAATTCAAGAAAAAGCGCCAGATTTATGGAAACGAATGTTAAGAAGAAGAAACTATATTGAACAAGAATTAGGCATTCAGCTTCATGAAGATATTCTTCCATTATGTTCAACAGTTGGTTATCTTCGTCCACTGTTGTTGAATAAAGAAAAAGCAATGGCTAAAAAATAAGTTCTAGAAAAATGCTGCGTCATTTATGTGCAAAAAAAAGATGAGTACGAGATGTATTCATCTTTTTAAATATCATATGTGCCTAAAAAATTGGAATCTTTGTCTTGATATCGAGCCAAAAAGAGACGCATTTGTATCAGGCTTCATAGCAGTAAACACAAAGAATTACTTTTGATTGAGATATTCGATATAGCCGTCATATAGAAGATGAAGAACTAAATGAAGTGTCAGATAGGAAGATCGGTTGATATTCATATCCTTATCAATGCTTGTACTTTGAAAATAAAGATTATATTTTGAGATAGCTGATAATTCATTATTGTTTAAATTGGTGATAGAAACCATTGGTACTCCTTTGACATCAAGGTTAAAAAGAGTGTCTTTGTATTTTTCGATTTTTCCTGACCAGGAAGCAATAAATAATAAATCATGAACGGTCATATATTTTTTCAAAATTTTTAATTCTGTAGAAGAGGGAATGACAACAATGTTTTTATTAACATTCAAAAAACAGCGGGCAAATTCCTGAAGCATGAGTCGCTGTCCCTGTCCGGTTCCATATGCATAAATTTGATCGGCTTTTTCAATCATTTCACAGATTTCAGTAATTTGTTTGTTTTGTTGGAAAACTTTGAATGTCTGTGAGATATCCTGCTGGATGATTTCAATCATATTGATCGCATCGTCTTCATTTTTTTTAGAATCATTTTTTAAAAAATATTTAAATTCA
>CAMEIZ010000164.1 GCA_945919165.1 uncultured Traorella sp. | reverse complement strand
CCTGCAAAACAGCTTCATAGGCCTTTTTCAGCTGCACACCTACCTGCTGAATACTTCTTTTTTCTGCAGTAATTTTTCCCTGTTGACGCAAGTCGGCACATTCTTGATTCAAAATCTGAGTAAGACGTTTGACAAAATCATCATTATTATTTCCCATATAACAATTCACGCCATCCTTCAGCCACGGTTCATAGACCGGTATATTTCTCAAAAGCACATTTGCTGAACTGGCTAACGCCTCCAGTACTACAATTCCCTCTGTTTCTTCATAACTTGGAAAGAAGAAACAGTCAGCATTCGCATAAGCCCCTTCAATAACAGCTCCTTTGACATATCCGGGTAAAATTACATTATTCGGATGATCCATCAAAACGACATCACGTATCTTTTTAGGAATCGAAATCAAAGGTGTATAACCAAACCAAATAAACTTTACATCACTCATCTGTCTGGCTACTTCCATAAAATCCAAAATGCCTTTTCTTTCAAAATATAATCCGACAGAAATTACAACTTTTTCATCTTCCTTGAGTGAAAAATATTTTCGAAAAGCTTTCACTTTTTCTTTATCATAATGAAAGCGCTGAAGATCAATCCCATTTGAAAGATCATAAATAGGTACTTCAATGCCATAGCCTTCTAACAGACTCTTTGAATAAGGAGTGGGTGTCAGAATCAGATCTGCTTTTGAATAATAGCTGATCAGCATTTTCTTAAAAATCGGTGCAATTTGATTGCTTAAGACAAAAGAATTACGAAAATCTTCTTCTGTAGAATGAGCATGATAGATGACCTTACAGCCTTTGGCACGAGCTTTATTTATCACAGGAATAGATGACATTCCAACTGTATTGATATGTAAGATATCATAATCATCATCAGGATCAAGTGTATAGTCAATGCCTGCAGACTCACATGCTGCCATTTGATGTTTTAAAGCACGTCCGATACCGCTGGTCTTAATGACTTCTTTTCCTTCAAAATATAAACAGACTTTCATAAAAACCTCCGATAGCTAACTGCATAGAACATTATAGCATGTTTTATGAAAGAAGTATAAAAAAAGTCGCTTACTTACAAAACTGTAAGCGAACTTTTTCTTTCAAGTGATTTTTCAATTAATCCGAGAAACAGCGGATGCGGGCGATTTGGACGGGATTTGAATTCTGGATGGAACTGAACACCAACATAAAACGGATGATTGCTGACTTCAACTGCTTCGACTAATGTTTCGTCAAGACTTGTACCAACGATGCTCAATCCATGACTTAAAAATTCTTCTTTATAGTCCATATTGAACTCATAGCGATGACGATGACGTTCTTGAATAAGAGTTGTCTGATAGTAATGAGCCATGACAGTCCCTTCTTTGATCTTACAAGGATAAGCTCCTAGACGCATCGTTCCTCCCTTGAGGATATCATCTGATTGATGCTGCATGAAATGAATCACACAATGTTTAGAATCATGATCAAATTCCTATGAATTAGCATCTTCCAGATGAAGAACATTTCGGGCATATTCAATGGTCATGATCTGCATGCCCAAGCAGATGCCTAAAAGCGGTATCTGATGTACTCTTGCATAAGTTGCAGCCGTGATCATACCTTCGATGCCGCGATCACCAAAGCCTCCGGGAATCACCAGACCATCGCAGTTTTTCAATTTTTCAGATACATTATCTGAAGTAATCGTTTGCGAATCAATCCATTTTATCTTAACAAGAGCACTATTGGCATAGCCGCCATGATTTAAGGCTTCCATGACAGATAGATAAGCATCATGTAACTGAACATATTTCCCCACTAATCCGATGGTAACTGTTTCATGACAAAGACGGATCCTTTCGCACAGTAATGTCCACTCCTTTAAATCAATCGGTTTTGGTGTTAGATGAAGCTCTTTGCAGACAACTTCGCTGAAATGCTGACTTTCCAGCATAAGTGGTACTTCATACAGCGAAGAACATGTCTGATTTTCAATGACACATTCTTCAGAAACATTGCAGAACAGAGAAATTTTCTTAATGATACTGCTGTTTAAGTGTCCTTCATTGCGAGTAACAATCAGATTAGGATGAATACCATAAGATTGTAATTCACGAACGGAGTGTTGGGTTGGTTTTGATTTATATTCGTTGCTTCCACTGATAAAAGGAACAAGGGTTACATGAATAAAACAACAGTTCTCTCTTCCAACTTCAATTGATAACTGACGAATGGCTTCTAAAAAAGGCTGACTTTCAATATCTCCAACAGTTCCTCCAATTTCGCTGATAACGATATCTGCCTGACTTTTCTCACCCACCTGATAGATAAAATTTTTAATCTCAGTTGTAATATGTGGAACAACCTGAACAGTTTCACCCAAATATTCACCTTTTCTTTCAGCATTCAGAACTTTATAGTATACTTTCCCGGTCGTTAAATTGGAATAACGATTTAAGTCTTCATCAATAAAGCGTTCATAATGCCCTAAATCCAAATCTGTCTCACTGCCATCCTCTGTCACAAATACTTCTCCATGCTGATAAGGTGACATCGTACCGGGATCGACATTAATATAAGGATCCAGCTTTTGAGAAATCACTTTATATCCTCTGTTTTTCAATAATCTTCCTAAACTGGCACCGGTAATTCCTTTTCCCAAACCTGAGACTACTCCGCCGGTAACAAATATATATTTTCTCATTTTATCGTCTCCTTTTTGATATGTTGGATAATCACATTGGCTACATCGATCTTGCTCATTCGATTATCCATTGCTTTTTTTTCAATTGCTTTATGAGCTTTTTCTTCAGTATAATGATATCTTTCAATCAACAGACATTTAGCCTGATTTACCAGTTTCAATTCTTTGATTTTCTTTTCAAGATCATTCTGTTCTTCTTTGAAAAAACTCAGCTTTCTTTTCATCATTTTGATCCATCGCATCATCTGTTTCCAATCATCCTCTTCAATGAAAAAAGATCGGACAATGACACCATATTCTTCCATGCTTTCTGCCAATTCTTCTACATGTGAAGATACCAATAAAATTACAGCACTCATCTTTTTATTAGCTGCATATTTGGCAAGCATGTCACCAAATTCATTCTTCAAGGGCGTTTTGATGATAATACAATCATAATCCACATTTGATAATCTGTTTCTGGCTGTAATGCCGCTTTCCAGAACATCAACCTCATCAAAACAATTGTTACATCTTCTTATAAGCTCCAAGTCTTTTTTACCAATAACCAAACAATTCATATTATTTTAAATAAGCCTGAATTAACCTGTCAGAAAAAATTTCTCTTTTCAGCATCCATCTTTCCAACAGTTTGTCTGCTTCTTGTAAAGTTAAAGGAAATAATCCATTTGGTTTTGAATCAAAGCCTCCTGCTAATAAAGCAGCAAGTCCTAAATAAGGGTTACAAAGAGGAGAAGCTATATGAACAATGATCTGATCATCTTCCATTTTGATATAATTCTTTGGATCAATTTTCTGCAGGCGTTGATAACAATCACTGCTGCGATTGATTAAGGATGAGATTTCAGGAAGATGCCCTTTGATATTTTCTAAAAA
>CAMEIZ010000163.1 GCA_945919165.1 uncultured Traorella sp. | reverse complement strand
GCAGACTGGCATTGTGTAGTTTCTCATAATTGACTGAATTGAAACCTGCTGTACACGGTGTAATGCTTTCAAATAAGGATGACCAGAAACGATCACCTAGCGACATTTCAGCCCATCTTGAATCAGAAAACTCAAAGAAGAAAAAATAACAGAAAGCAATCAGGATCAAAATACCTGTAACACTTAACACGATTTTGGTCTGTAAACGATATTTTTTAAATTTTAATCGATTTCTTTTTAAGTCTTCCCAGACAAAAAAACCTAAGCCTCCCACCACAATCAACAAAGCGATGGTACCTAAAACAGCACCGTTTCCCTGATAGCTTGTCAAAGAAGAAAAAGGTTCTTTTTGACCCATTAAATCAAAACCGGCATTACAGAAGGCACTTACGCTATGAAAAAGACTCATCCAGATACCTTTAAAAAAGCCAAATTCCGGAATAAAGGTAAAAGAGAGTACAAAAGCACCGATTCCTTCAATAATCAAAGAGGTTTTAAAGATAAATTTGGTAACGCGGATAATTCCACCGGTTTGAGGTGCATCAATGGATTCTTTCATCAGAGTTCGACTTCTGAGTCCAATTTTTCTTCCAGCCACCATGGTCAAAAAGATTGCCATCGTGATGACTCCCAAGCCTCCGATCTGAATCAAAATCAAAATAATCAGCTGTCCAAACATGGACCAGTGTGAATATGTATCAAAAACAACCAAACCCGTCACACAGGAAGCACTGGTACTGGTGAAAAGTGCATCAAAAAACGAGGTCCAGCTGCCATCTTTTGAAGATATGGGAAGCATGAGAAGCAAAGCACCGCAAAGAATCATGGCTATAAAGCTGATGGATACGATTCTTGAGGGGGCCAGCCGCCGAATTTTTGTCATATTAGCCCTTCTTTCTTTGTCATTATACCATTCCTGGAAAGGATAGAAAAGCAAAATAGAAAGAATGTTATTTTGAGTCATTGAGGATGAAAAAAATTTAAATCTATTTTATAATTAAAAATAGGTGAAAATATGAAAACGAAAATTGTAATTGATGAAGAAAGATGTATTGGCTGTACTCATTGCATGAATGTCTGTAAGAATAATGTCATTCAGTTGATCAATGGAAAAGCTCATGTTGTCAATGAAAAGCACTGTGATGTAAATGGCTACTGTATGCAGTTTTGTCCGATGAATGCCATTTCGATTCAGCCAAAGGAAAAAACATTCTGTGTAGGGGATGAGTGCGCTAGTGAGATTGATTCTGAGCTTTACAACTGGCCGGTACAGATCACCAGTGTAACGGCTAATAATCGTTATCTTCAAGATTCCAAGCTTTTAATTGCAGCGGATTGCAGCGCGTATGCCTATGCTTCTTTTCATTCGGATTTTATACGGGATCATGTAGTATTAATTGCCTGTCCTAAAAATGATCTGACGCATCATTTGTTGGAGAAGTGTACTCAGTTGTTTGAAAATGTTGATTTTGAAACTATTGAGGTAATTGCCATGAATGCTTCCTGCTGCAGTGAACTTTTGCCGACAGTGCGTTTGGCAATGCAGCTCAGTCAGAAAAATTATCCAATTTATGAGCGGATTCTTTCACCGGATGGTGAAGTTTTTGAATAAAAAAAAGAAAGTTCTGTCCTGAACCTTACTTTTAGGGTTCACTTCAGTTCTTCCATTTTTTTACCAGTTTACTTTTGGATCACTTAAACCGATCAAACCATTTTTCAGCATGCCATTTAATAATTCATAGGCATCAGAGGCAGCTGTTTTGGGATCGATTTCATATTCCTGAGTGATCATCTCAATGAGTTTTTCAAAGCTTTCGGCTTCTTCAAGATGTTCATAAATATAAGCGGCAGTTTCGCTTAGGGTGATCATACCATTAAATTCTTCACAGGTTTGGCCGGTAGGAATTAACAGGTATTCATCGGCAATCTGACGTAAAATAAATTCTTTTGTTTTTTTCATTTCATATCCTCCAATTGTTTGATGAGTTCATCTGTATATTGACACATATAATCGGGTTTTTGATCAAAACATCCACATTCACAATACATGCAGGCTGCACATACCTGACAGACACTTTTTTTAGTACAGGACAAGCATCCGGTGAGCTGAATTTTGGATGTGTTTTCTAAAAGATATTTCCAGGATTTTTCAAAGCCGTTTTCAAAGACATTGATACCCGGTTTTTTCATAAAAATACAGGAAGTCATATCTCCATACCAGTTGATCCAGAAAGCACTCTTTCCGGCACGGCATTGTATGGATGAATCTTGATTTGGAAGGGAGGGGTGATTGAGCATATGGTTTTGATAAGCTGTATATTCTTCCTGACTCATCTGATGTTTTTTGATTTTTAATGCTGCTTGGGCAGCTTCTTTGGGAGAAAGTCTTGATTCAGGATGAAAAGGATGAAGTCTTTCTCTTGAGGAAGGATACATATACGTATCCATTTTGATATAAAGTCCATAATGCTTGGCAATTTCAAACAAGGCATCAATTTCATGAACATTTTCCGGTACGATCGTACCATTTAATTTAATATCTATCTTTTGTTCAAGCAGCAATTCAATGCCTTTACAAGTTTGATCAAAACCATTTGGATAATGACAAAGCCGCTCATAAGTCTGATTGGAAGCCCCATAGAGAGTTATATTCACTCTTCTTGGTTTATCCTTTCCCAAAGCAGCTGCAATCTGGGGTGTTATCAGAGTACCATTGGTATTGATGGTAATGATCATTCCCAGTTTTTTTAATCCCTGATACAAATCAAGAAATCCCGGATAGAGAAAAGGCTCACCACCTGTTAAAAGAACAAATAAAGTGCCGGACTCTTTCATCTGCCTGGCAATTTCCAGCCATTCCTCTACACTTCTTAAAGACCCTCTCAAATCCATTTCTTCACGGCTGAGGCGAATAAAACACATATGACAGTTCATATTGCATAAAGGCAGAAGTTCAAATGTTCCGCCTAAAGGAATATGGGCCAGAGTTGCTTTCATGACCAATCGTTCTTCAATTTTTAAGGCGGAGTCTAATGCATCCATATTCCATCCTCCTTCATTTTTTCTTTTAAACAGCTGACGGCTTCTTGGCTGATCGTACAGCTTAAATGATAAACGGGTAATTCAGCAAGTTTGTCAATAAAATTCATAGCATCATTCACAAACATTGGATTATGAAAATTAATCGTGATTTCACTGAGCAGTTTTTTCACAGCTTCTTTATATGATAAGCGTTCAATTTGATTTTCTTTTCCCTGACTTAAATAAACAATACATGTAATTGGATATTTTTCATTGAAACAGATTTCACTGGAACCGCATATTGGCCAGCCACAGGCCATAAGCTGATGATCTTCAAATTTCAACAATGTGCGATCTCCATTGATCACCCGGCCGTTTTGATATTTGACCCATAAATCGGCCTGGGTGCTTTTTCCGGTACCGCTGGGTGCCGTAAACAAGATAGCAGACTGATTCACACATAAATAAGCACTGTGAAGGACAAATTCATGAACGTGATACATTCTTCTTTCAAGTGATAAAAGGGAAGCAAACATCGTATCAACATGCATCATAAAAGCATAGGCAGCTGATACATGAATGATGGTATGAAAGGCATTGATTTCTTCACTTACCGCATAAGGCTGTGGAT
>CAMEIZ010000162.1 GCA_945919165.1 uncultured Traorella sp. | reverse complement strand
CTCTATAGAATGAATTTCATCTTCGAAATTTTTCTATTTCGTTACAGCCTCTTAATCATGATCATCTGGTTTTTCCGGCTTTTCCGGTTTTTCCGGTTTTTCATCATTTCCCAGCTTGGCAGTATCTTCACTACTCAGCGTAGCACAGATTTCACGGGTTCTGGAATCAGGATTGTTGGCATAGCCATAGAAACCACATACCGTAACCTCTTTGCCCGGTGTGATATTGAAGGAATCAGAAACACTATCACTGCTGTAAGAATTAGAGCCAATGATCACACCATCCTGATAAACTTCAACTTTATAGACAACCGGTCCAAAGACGGCAGTCTTTGAGAATACTTTAGGTCCACTGAATGTAGGATCAGCTTCCACACCATGATACAGTCCATCAAAAGCTAACAGAGCTTCAGCATTTGGATAAGCTGCAAATTTCATTTCAATTTTCTTAGTTGATGCATTCACAGAAGCTGTGAAACTTAAAATCTCTGATAATTCATCAGGTGTCAGCTGTTTGAGTGTGGCAAATTCACTCTTGATCAAACCGGTAGAAATCATATTGGCTGGGGTACCTGCAGGTACTTCAAAATGACCATTATCGAAAGCACCCTTTAAGTGAGTAATGCTGACAACACCGCTTGGCTGAACAAAATCAGCAGGTTTGTTTTCTTTGTGAACCTGGTCAAATACCAGTTTATTGATCTTGGTTGGTATATTTTTGTTCATCAGCGCATCACTCATCCAACCATCAGCACCGGTATCAAATCCCATCCAGGTTGCTATGGAATACTTGGATGTATAGGCAACGGTCCATTTGTCTTTGGCAGAACGAACCGGAATACCCCACTGAAGTCCATCTTCAGCCCAGTCACTGGTACCGGTCTTAGCAGCTACCTGATAAGAGCTTCTCATAGCGCCCTGGAAAGAAGTAGGATAATCACTGACAGCTTTTACCAGCATGTTTGTTGTCAGATAAGCAGCCTGTGGAGAATATACCTGACGTGTTACAGGAACATGGACATAATCTTCTTTGTCGCTGTTTAAGAATTCAATTTTTGTAATGGCATAAGGTTCTGTATAAACACCGCCATTTGCCAATGCACCATAAGCAGCAGCCATCTGCAGAGGTGAAGCCACCATGTTGCTTCCGCCAATACCCATACCCAGTTCAAATTCATTCGTTGAAAGATCATAGAAACAGTCAAAGTTCAAGCTTCTCATGATATCGATGACTTTTGCTGTTCCCACTGTGTTGACAACATTAAATAAAGCTTTCAAAGCAGGAATATTTAAAGAGCGGGCAATGGCATCAGAAATGGTTACATCACCGTTAAACTTACCACCGGCGTTTTTCGGTTTGAAATTTCCAAAATCTGTTGGAACATCAGAAATAATCTGATCTGTTGACCATCCCAAATAATCAAAAGCCAGGGCATAATCCATTAATGGTTTAATGGAAGATCCCGTCTGTCGTCTTTCATTATATCCATAATTCTTACGGTTATCACCGATATAGCTTCTTCCGCCGGCAATTGCCGCAATGGAACCATCTTCTAGATCAATTAAGGCACTGCCACACTGAAGCAGATCACTTTGACCATCAAAGAAGCCATATTCACCATTCATAATGGCATCATAAAGCTGCTGCATTTCCAAATTCATTGTTGTGTAGATGATCATATCGCCATCATAAATATTGATGCCAAGATTTTCTCTGCAATATTTATCTACATAATCCACATAGCTTTGCAGCGGCAGTCCATCAAAAGTCGTTGTTCCATTTAATTGGAAAGAGAGTTTTGTGTTTAAAGCCAGCTGATATTCTTCTTCACTGATATAGCCGTGAAGTTTCATTAATGATAGAGCATTATTTCTTCTCGCAACCGCATTTTCATAATTTAGATAAGGATTATATGCATTAGGAGCATTAATGACACCGGCAAGGAAAGCGGCTTCAGAGAGCGTTACCTCGCTGATATCTTTTCCAAAGTAATACTGAGCACCTTTTTGGATACCGCGAGCCGGACCTCCAAAGTTGATCAAATTGAGATATTTCATTAAGATTTCTTCTTTTGAGAGATAGCTTTCAGCATCCAGAGCTAAAAAGATTTCCTGGATTTTTCCTGCCAGCTTCTGCAGAGTTGACTGTGAGCTGCTTGTTGTTTCATGAGATACGTCAATCATCTGCATGGTTAACGTAGAACCACCCTGCGCAAATCCACCGGACTTCAGGTTTTCATAAGCAGATTTGATAAAGCGCGGAAGATCAAATCCGTTATGTTTGAAATAACGGGAGTCTTCAACAGCTAAAAAGGCATCTACAACCACCTGCGGTACCTGATCATAGGTGATATTTTCACGTATTCCATCACCAGAGCTTAATTCAATGGCAACTTGTCCGTTTTCATCCAACATACGTGTTGGCTGTTTGCCTTCTAATAGTTCAGATTGCAGACCATCTGAATCCTTTAAGATCTGGTTGAGTACCAGAAAACCGCCAAAGCTGACAATCACGACACACGCAAGGACAAAAATGACAATGGTATCAATGATTTTTCTTTTTTTCGATTTACTGGCATTACTTTTCACTTTCATTTTTTTCTTAATCATAGTTACCTCCTAAAAATACATCTCATCGACGATATCCAGATATTTCAGACGCGGCGTAAAGCTTTCTTGAATCAGCTTTCCCGCTTCTTTTACTTTTTTGTATGAGAGTGATTTGGTATTTTCATCCTCATAAGCCTGAATCATGACTTTTGCGTCAACTAAATATGTTTCATTGTAGCTTGTAAAGCGTAAGATCACAAAACAGATGCCTCCATGATGAATAACACGCTTCATATGATCAATCTGATGCGGATGAATCAGCTGTAAAGGAAAAACAGTTTTGTTTTGAACCTGCTTTGCTTCAAAGTCAATGGCTTTGCCTCGATAAACCCCATTGTAATCAGTTGTAGAGGGTATTTTATAATAGGCTTCAACAATCTTGGCATGAGCTCGGTTTGGATAGTCAACACGGACAACCTGGATCGGTGTCGGTTTTTTATGAATACATGCCCGATCAGTTTTTAAATAATAGTCATTAGAATCGTTAATATCTTTTTCAAGACTCATGCCTCTACCTCTATGTGAATAGGAAGAGTTTTGTGCATTCATGACATTATTGCGATTCAGCTTTGTAGGATAATTGATCATGTCATCACCTTTTAACATTATACAGAATTTTTGATTTGAATTCCACTATATTTGGAATCAATCTTTTTGCTCATTTCAAAAAAAATCTCGAATATACTGAAAATATAGAGGAATAGAACAATTTCAGATATAAAAAATCTTGCAATTCGATATAAAATTTGAGAAACTATAGAGGGTGGTGAAGCTATGCAGTCATTTGAACTCAATGTCACAGAGATCTTGGATAAACAGTTCCATGTAGATTTTAAAGGTTATAACGCTAGAGAAGTAGATGAATTTTTAGACAAAGTCATTCATGATTATCAAATTTATGATGAAAAGCTGAAAGAATGCAGTGAAACGCTTTTAAAATATGAAAACACGATAGAAAGTCTGAAAAATCAGATCAGTGAACTGCAGGCACGTCTGAACTGTAAAGAAGAGCTCAGCACCAATTCCAGCAATCTTGATATCTTAAAACGCCTATCCCG
>CAMEIZ010000161.1 GCA_945919165.1 uncultured Traorella sp. | reverse complement strand
CGATTTCCTGTGGAAAAGCAGTGAAACTGAAACATTTGCTGAGTTATATTCACACTTTTAAACCTAATGTGTTAGAGGCTGAATATGTCAGCGGTATTGCCTATAAAGATGATGCATCTATTGATCAGATGGGACAGTATTTTCTGGATCAGGGAATGCAGGAAGTCTATATATCATTAGGAAAAGATGGTGTAAGAGGTTTTAAGAAGGATACAACGGTAACATGTTCGACTGAAACCATTCAGGTTGTCAATGCAACCGGAGCAGGAGATGCATTGATGGGAGGAATTGTAGCCGGTAGTCTGTTAGGTTATGATTTTATAGATAAGATTCAGTTTGCGCAAAGTGCCAGTGTTTGTACCATTGAAACAGCTTCAAGCGTATGTGAAGAACTCAGTATTGATTTTATCAATCAAAGAAAAAATAAAATTCAATTTCAAGTAAAGGAGAAAAAAAGATGTATTTAAGAGTAAACCCAGAAGTAAAAAAAGCATTAGAAAACAATCAACCTGTAGTAGCATTGGAATCAACGATTATTTCACATGGTATGCCTTATCCGCAAAACGTGGAAACAGCATTGAATGTTGAAAAGATCATTCGTGAGAATGGAGCTGTTCCAGCAACAATTGGAATCATTGACGGTGTTTGTGTGGCAGGTATGACACCTGAAGAAATTGAAGAATTTGGAAAAAGAAAAGGCATTGCGAAAGTCAGTCGTCGTGATTTGCCTGTGATTGTCAGCAAGAAACAGTGGGGAGCTACTACGGTTGCTACAACAATGATTGTGGCTGCAATGGCCGGTATTAAGGTATTTGTGACAGGAGGCATTGGCGGAGTTCATCGTGAAGCTCAGAAAACATTTGATATCTCAGCTGACTTACAGGAATTGGCTCATACTAATGTTGCAGTTGTCTGTGCCGGTGCAAAAGCTATTTTGGATTTGCCTTTAACTCTTGAATATCTGGAAACATTCGGTGTTCCGGTATTAGGTTATGAAACAAAAGAACTGCCAAGCTTCTATTCAATTCATTCAGGACTTGAATTGGATTACAAGATGGATTCACCAAAGGAAATTGCAGATGCTATCAAAGCAAAATGGGAAATGAATCTGCAGGGCGGTGTTATTGTTGCTAATCCAATTCCGGAAGAATATGCAATGAAGGAAGAAGAAATTAATGCTGTGATTGAAGAAGCTTTACAGGATGCAAAAGCTCAGGGTATCCACGGTAAGGATACAACACCATTCTTGTTGGCTGCAGTAAAAGAAAAGACTGCTGGTAAGAGCCTTGACAGCAACATTCAGCTGGTTTACAATAATGCTCGCCTAGGAGCAAAAATCGCAGTTGAATACTGTAAATAGATAGCGAAAGCTATCTGATGGAGCGGTATCGAAGTGGTCATAACGGGGCTGATTCGAAATCAGTTTGGGTGTAAGCCCGCGTGGGTTCGAATCCCACCCGCTCCGCCATTTGTAAAATTGTGCCTGTATAAGGCACTTTTTTTATATTTGATTGAATCAAAGCATATTTTATGTTAGGATGAATATAAAGTTAGTTGGAGGGATTTATAATGTCTGAAGAATTGAAAAAACCAATCATGCGATCCAAATTTCGTGCCAAAGCAGGAATGGTTTACTATGGCTTGGCCAGAAAATGGTTGTGGATCAAAATGAGAGATGTTTTCGCAACAGAAAAGTCGAAAAGAAAGCTTCCATATACCTATTTTTCACATCAAACAATTTTATTGAGAAAGCTCAAAGATGTCGATATGTGGATGCAATATAACAAGATCATAAATTTAAAAATTGCAGCTGAAAAGGTAAACGGAATTGTTTTGAAACCGGGAGAAGTTTTCAGTTACTGGAAATTGATTGGCAAACCGACAAAATCAAAAGGATATGTGGACGGTATGATCTTGAAAAACGGTGGATTTGTGAGTGGCGTTGGAGGCGGATTATGTCAGCTATCCAATTTAATCTTCTGGATGAGCATTCATACACCGCTCACCATTATCGAACGTCATCGTCATGATTATGACGTATTTCCGGATTCAAATCGTACTCAGCCATTTGGCAGCGGAGCAACCTGTTATTATCCGCATGGTGATCTCATGATTCGAAATGATACTTCAGATACCTATCAGTTACTCATAGAAGTAGGTGAAAAACACTTAAAAGGAGAATGGCGTGTATCCAGTCAGCCACAATATCGTTTTGAAATTGAAGAGAGAAATCATGAAATGAGACCTCAGTATTGGGGAGGCTACAGCCGTCATAATGAATTATATCAACAGACATTTGATTTAGAAGGAAACTTGTTAGATGAAAAGCTCATTGTGAAAAACAGTGCCATGATGATGTATTCACCTTTTATTGAAGATCAGAATAAATCATAAGAAAACTAGCGATCCATTCAAAAAGAATGGATTTTTTTTAAAATAAGAAACAAGCTAATAGAGAGGTGCAAAATGAATCAACAAGATACTGTGAAATTACTTAAAGAATGTGATTTGGGTATACAAATGGGAATATCATCTATTGAAGAAGTATTAGAAGAAATCAAAGATCATCAATTGCTGGAAATATTAAGTTTGAGTATTGAAGAACACATGAAGCTGCAAAAAGAAGTTGAAAATCAGCTTCACTATTATCATCAATCAAATCAAGAACCGAAACCTTGGGCATTGACCATGTCCTGGCTGCAAACCAATGTGAAACTCATGGTAAATGATTCGGATGGAAGAATTGCCGAAATGATCATTGATGGATGTGAGATGGGTATTAAGTCGCTGCATCGTTATTTAAATCAATATAAAGATGCTGCTCACTCTGTTAAAGAAATAGTTCTTCAGTTGATTGATCTTGAAAGAAATCTGACAGAAAAGCTGTATGTGTATTTATAATTTTGAAATTAAAATGAAAAAGAAAAATATATACAATGAAATATAAGATATTTTTCTTTTTTTTATTGAAATGATTTTTATATAATGTTAAAATATGTAAAAAGATATAGGAAATGCATTAATTAAAATGAAAGGAGATTTTATGAAAACAAACAAGGTTAATTCAATTCTCATTACAACAGGTTTTTATATTTTATTGATAGCAGCTTTGATGTTGATCTTTCAAGCTGGAATTAACTCACAAAATGCAATACCGCTTTTGATTATCGTTATTTTATTTGGAATTGTTATCAATATGTTATCCTTAGGATTAAAATACTTAAAAGAAATCCATGAGGAAATAGGAAACAAAAGATAAAACATGATAAGTATCAGTAACTAAAATCATACATCTAAAGGAGTAGCAATACTCCTTTTTAAATAATCTCTTAAGGAAAAATAATTTAATTTCACAAAAATTGTGTTGTGTTTTATAGTATAATATACGCTGAGGTGATGATGTGTTTTCTTATCATGATTTGAATGTGCAGCAAAAACAGGCAGTCACTGAAACACACAGTCATGTTCGTATTATTGCCGGTGCAGGCAGTGGTAAAACAAGAGTGGTGATTAGCCGTATTGCCTATTTAATTGATGAATTAGGAATCCTTCCATATCGTATTTTGGGGATTACCTTTACGAATAAAGCAGCTAATGAAATGAAAGAACGTTTGGTGAATCAGCTGGGGGATCAGGCACAGGGTGTCCATCTTTCAACGATTCATTCTTTCTGTGTGC
>CAMEIZ010000160.1 GCA_945919165.1 uncultured Traorella sp. | reverse complement strand
GCTTTTAGAGGCTGATGGTACTGCATGGGAGACTGTGTGGGAGAGTAAGTGATTGCCAGGTTTATATTCCTCTTTAGCTCAGTTGGTTAGAGCAACCGGCTCATAACCGGTAGGTCCGGGGTTCGAGTCCCTGAAGGTCCACCATTTTTGGGGGTATAGCTCAGCTGGGAGAGCACCTGCCTTGCACGCAGGGGGTCAAGGGTTCGAATCCCTTAAGCTCCACCATGTAAGAAAATACGTTTAAGCCTTAAGGTTTAAACGTTTTTTTATGTTTTTTTTCAACTATTCAATAAAAATGAATGATTTTAAACAAATTATGCTTCAATCATCTTTTTTTTATCTTTTCATGATGTGTTTTATAGGTTATTTTTTATTCCATTTGTAATGTTTACAATTGTCTGGATTTTTTTGAATATTAGGATTACAATGGAAATAACGTTAAAGAGGTATAATGATGAAAAAAAGTATAACTATTATTTTAAGCGGAATTTTTCTTGCTGTCGGAATTATAATTTATGTTACAAATTTGCCATATATTGTATTTACAACCAAACAGCCAAAAATTGAAATTAATGAAGAATTTGATCCTTACAGTATTATTCAAAAAGTTCGAAAAGAAAGCATGGATGACATTATCATTGATGACCATGAGTTAAATTGCCAACAGTTAGGTACTTATACTGTTCGATATTCTTTACTTGATAAAACTTATGAAATTAAAGTTACTGTTGAAGATACAATTGCTCCTGTCTTTGATGTAGTCAGCTGTGAAACTGATGCCCAAATTCCTGTTGATCCATATGATATGGTAACAAATATCCAAGATGCAACGAAGACAGTTGTTTCTTTTAAGGAAGATTATTGTTTTGATCAGGAAAAAGATTTAGAGGTAATTTTGGTTGTCTGCGATGAAGCTGGCAATTGTACTGAAAAGACTTCCTTTGTTCATATTCTTCCCAAGGATGAAATAGCTCCGCTTATTATGGGAGAAGAAAATATCACGCTGTATGTAGGTTCAAACTTTGATCCGATGAATGGTATGAGTGTTACAGATAATCAAGATCCTTCTGTTAAGCTGACCATTCTATCCAATCAGGTTAATCTTAATCAACCAGGTACTTATCAAGTCATTTATCAAGCTTCGGATCGATCTCACAACACAGCTTCTTTTACTAAAACGGTAAAAGTCATCAAAAAAGAAAATAATAAAATTGTTTATTTGACATTTGATGACGGCCCTTCCTATAATACACCAAAAGTATTAAAGATATTAGATCAATATCATGTTAAAGCAACTTTCTTTGTTACGGGACAATCAACTGCTTATCGCGATGCTATTTTACAGGCCTATCAGGCTGGTCATACGATCGGACTGCATACTTATTCTCATAATTACAGTGATGTTTATGCTTCCGTTAATGCTTATTTTCAGGATTTAGAAAAAATCAGTCAAGTAGTTGAAAGTATTACCGGATATAAATCCAAGTATATTCGTTTTCCTGGAGGCTCCAGTAATACCGTATCCAAAAAATACTCCCAGGGCATTATGTCTGTCTTATCAAAAGAAGTTTGTGATCGCGGTTATCAATACTTTGACTGGAATATATCCAGTTCAGATGCCAGCGGCAGCAAAACTCCAGTAAGTCAGATTATTTCATCTTCTTGTGTTTCATATACCAATGAAATCATGATTCTGTTTCATGACACATATGGCAAAGATACAACAGTCGAAGCACTTCCAAGTATTATTGAATATTATTTAGACAGAGGTTATACTTTTAAAGGAAGTGATGAAAGTACTTCTGGTTTTCATCACGGTATCAACAACTGATTTATGTTTTCATATCATAAAGGGAATTTGATGATCCAAACAATCTATAATCCCCTGTGTAATAGCTTCGATAATTTGATTTTGATAGTTTTCTGACTGCAGGTTTTCCCGATCATTTTGATTGCTGAGAAAACCGCATTCTATTAAAACACCACTGATTCGACTATGGTTAAACAGATAAAAATCGCCTCTTTTAATTTGTTTTTCCTGTTTAACTGACTGATTGAGTGCATTTTGAATAGATTGAGCCAATTCTAAAGAAAAGGATTTGGAGGAATCATAAAACACGTGAAGACCTTTCACAGATTCATTATCAAATTTATTGATATGGAGACTAATGAAAAAATCGTTTTTTTCATCATTGATGATCTGTATTCTTTTTTCCATATCTTTCTTTTTTCTTGACACAGCATTATTTTCAGCCAGATCATTTTCATTTTCTCTGGTGAGTATGACATGACATCCCAGATTTTCAAGACTCTTTTTTAACTTAAGCGATAATTGAAGATTCAAAGGAGCTTCATCTATCTCATAAGCACTCGCTCCCATATCCGGTTTGCCGTGTCCAGCATCAATCACAACACGTATTCCGTTTAATAAGGTGTTCTTTCGATTTGATTTCACATAAAACGGAAGTGATAATACAAATAGAAACATCAGTAAAATCAGCCATTTGTTCTTTTTCATAGTATATTATATGCTCATACTCTCTCTTATTGTCATGTTAGCATGACCATAATAGAATAAAATCAGAAAAAAAAGACTGCATGAATTATTCTGAAAATGAATTAACAGAAGCGAAGAGTAAAAGCACTGGAAATAGCCCTTCAGCTTCTTGAAAAAGAATTCAAAACATTCACAAAAACATATAAAACTAAGAAAACCGCTTTTAAGCGGTTTTACTTTTGAATAGATAAATGTGGATATGGTATTTCAATACCCGCTTCATCAAAGGCTTTTTTGATGCTTATACGACAGTCTGAGCATAGCTGAAAGCTGTCATCTACACTTTTTGTAGTAATCTTGGCACGAAGCGTAATAGAACTGTCTTTAAATTCAATACAGTGAATGGGTACATCATGAAGAACATCAAGGTAGAGAGGATGCTTCATAATGATTTCTTTCATGATTTTTCCAGCCTGTTCTAAATCGCTCTCATAGGAGACATCCATACTGAGATAAGCAATTTTATATTCCGTTTCATAGGTGAGATTTTCAATAATCGCTTTATTCATAATGGTATTAGGCACCATGATCAGATTCTTTTCCAGTGTTTCAAGAACACTGTGAGATAGACTAACTTCATTCACTTTCCCTCTTAAGTTATATTCCTTTAGAATAATCGTATCTCCCACTTTAAATGGCTTAGAAACAAAAATCATCATTCCGCTGACAATATTACCGGCAGCTTCTTGAGAAGCCAACCCAACAACGACGGCTACAATACCGCTTCCAGCTAACACTGTTGCCGCAATATCCTGCATAAAGGTCAGCTGAGACATAACGCTAAAAAACAACAGCGTCCACAAAAGAATACTTTTTGTTCTTAAAAGTGCTTCCCGGTATCGAAATTCCTTTCGTTTTATCACTTTGGTCATAATTTTATTCACAGCAAGAATAAGAATGATATAGATGACGATGGTGATGATTCCCTGAAGTGCGCCATTTTTAAACAGTTTATCAATATTTTTAAAAATTTCTTCCATATTTCACCTCAGCATTATTATATCAGCATTTTTTTTAATTTCCACTCTTCAGGTTGAACTGCTGTATGTCAGGAAAGGAAATACTGTGAACAAAGAAAACAATCTAACAATGAATGAAATTATGATTTTGTTGTCTACATTAGGTA
>CAMEIZ010000159.1 GCA_945919165.1 uncultured Traorella sp. | reverse complement strand
GTGTTTCTTCATGCGGCAGAAAGCATTCTGCAGCAGGGAAGACAGGTACTGTTTTTAGTTCCTGAGATTTCTCTGACTCCCATGATGGTGAAAAGAGTTCAAGAGCGTTTTGGAAGTGATGTGGCGATTTATCATTCTTCTTTAAGCTCTCAGGAAAAATATGAACAGTATCAAAGTATCAAACATCGGAAAAAGAATATTGTAGTTGGTACACGAAGCGCTGTTTTTATGCCTTTTGAAGATCTTGGTCTGATTATTTTAGATGAGGAACATGATTTAAGCTATAAACAGGATAACAATTGTCGTTATCATGCAAGAGATGTTGCTCTGAAACGTGCTCAAACACATCATGCTACGGTTGTGCTGGCTAGTGCTACCCCTTCTTTGGATACTTATGCCAGGGCAATCAAAGGGGTTTATCAGCTTGTAGAGATTCAAAACCGCATCAATCTGAAAATGCCTTCCATCAAACTCATCAATATGAATGAAGTGATTCGAAAAAAACAATCATATATTTTATCTGATGAAATGATTGAGGCAATGCGTGAAACCTTAAATGCGAAAAAACAGGTGATTTTGCTTCTGAATCGAAGAGGTTATCAGCCTATTTTACGATGTCAGGATTGTGGCAATGTTTTAATGTGTCCGCATTGTGACAAACCTTTAGTGCTTCATAAGGATACCAACACACTGAATTGCCATTTGTGTGGCTACAAAATCAAACGATTGGATGAATGCCCATCCTGTAAGGGAAAACTGACAGGAAGTGGTTTTGGTACCCAAATGCTTCAGGAAAAAGTTTCTTTTCACTTTCCAAATGCGAGAATTATTCGTATGGATGCAGATACAACAAATCGTAAAAACGCTCATGAATCACTGCTTTACAAGTTTGAACATCATGAAGCTGATATCCTTTTGGGTACTCAAATGATTGCCAAGGGGCTTGATTTTGAAGATGTAACACTGGTAGGAATACTTCAGGGAGATGCTCTTTTACAGCGAAGTGATTATCGCAGTTCAGAACTGGCTTTTGATTTATTGATGCAAGCCAGTGGAAGAAGCGGACGAGGGGGCAGCAGCGGTCGAGTGCTGATTCAGGTTTATGATGAAAAGCATTATGCTGTTCAATGTGCCCTTCATCAGGATTATGATACCTTTTTCAGATATGAAATGCAGTATCGTCATCTTGCTCAGTATCCGCCTTATACTTTTTTATGCTCGATTACTCTTATTCATTCCAATGAGGATGCAGCATACAGCTGTGCTGAAGAAATTATGGATGAACTCAAACAAACTGATTTTAAGGTATTAGGCATATTCGAATTGTTAAAGATACAGGATGAGAAACGTTATCGTATTTGTATAAAAAGCAAATCACTTGAAAAGCTTCAAAAATGTGTTTACGCCATTTATCAAAAACTGCGGGTGAATAAGAAAAAGGTAAAAGTACATATTGATATGAACCCGCTGACATTGGAGGATTAAGATGAATGCAAGAGAAAAATGTCATCAGATTTTATGTGAAATCATGTTGAATAAACAATATGCAAATCTTGTTTTAAGAAAAGAATTGAACAACTTTAGTGATGCAGATAAAGCACTTATGACAAATATTGTCTATGGTACCATGCAGAATTATCTATATCTGCGTTATCAATGGGAATATATGGCTGATAAAAAAATGCCCAAAGATATGGGTATTTTGATGGATATGAGTCTGTATCAGTTGATTTTTATGGATAAACTTCCTGATTATGCCATTGTCAATGAAAGTGTAGAAGCAGCGAAAAAGCTTCATAAAGGACATTATGCATCCATGATCAATGCTTTGTTGAGACGTTTTATTCGTGATGGACTTAAAGAGGTTGAAGGATCTGAAATCGAAAAATTATCGATTTTAACTTCACATCCGGTGTGGCTGATTCAGATGTGGAATAAACAGTATGGATATGATATCACAAAAAAAATATGTCAGGACAATCAAAAAACACCTCGGTTGGCTTGCCGTGTCAATACTTTAAAAACAACCAAGGAAAAAATTCTTTTTGATAATCCGCGTTTTATGGAAGGAAAATTATCAAAAGATGCACTGATCTATGACAGTGGTAATATTGCTGATACCAAAGAGTATTTAAGCGGTCAGATTACGATTCAGGATGAAGCAAGCCAATGTGTGGCACTTTTGCTTGATCCTAAGGAAAATGAACGTATTCTGGATGCATGTTCAGCACCGGGAACAAAGACAACACACATTGCCCAATTGATGAAGGATCATGGAAAAATAGTTGCCTTGGATTTGCATGAACATCGTGTTTCACTTATTGAGAACAGTTGTCGCCGGTTATCTGTGCATTGTGTTGAAGCTAGACAGATGGATGCGACTAATTGTCAGACATATTTTGAAAAAGAAAGCTTTGATCGTATTTTAGTGGATGCACCTTGCAGTGGTTATGGTGTCATGAAACGAAAAAATGATATTAAAGTGCATATGGAATCCAATGATATGGATGAAATTATTCAGATACAGAAAAAAATACTAGAAAGTGTCAGCTCTTTATTAAAACAAAATGGTGTATTAGTTTACAGCACTTGTACTTTGAATAAAAAAGAAAATGAAAAACAAATTGAAGCATTTTTAAAAAATCATGAAGAATATGAATGCTTGTCAATGAGAACAATTTTTCCGTTTGAATTTGACTGTGATGGATTTTTTATGGCAAAATTAATCAAAAAACAGTGTTGTGTTTCATCGGAAAAGATTTAGGAGGAAATATGGAAGTCATACGTTCACTTAAAAATGAAAGAATTAAAAATTGGTGTCGACTTCACGAAAAAAAATATCGTGAAAAAGAACAAAAATTTTTAATTGAAAATGAACATTTGTTACAAGAAGCACTTCAAGCTAATCAGCTGGAAACGCTAATTCTAATGGAAAATACAAAAACCGATTTGTCATTTGATGGAAATCGTGTTTATGTCAGTGAAGAAGTCATGAAAAAACTGAAAATGAATCAATCAATGCCTGTTTGTATGGGCGTTGTTCATATGAAAAAAAATGAGGCAGAACTAAAAGATAAGATTCTTTTGTGTGACGATATCCAAGATCCTGGAAACCTTGGCACTATGATTCGCAGTGCTTATTGCTTTGGTTTTGATACTGTGATTGTTTCAAATAAAAGTGTAGATATTTATAATGAGAAAGTGATTCGCTCTACACAAGGAGCCCTATTTCATCTGAATGTAATTCGAGGAAATCTTGAAGATTTCATCAAAAAAATAAAAAAAGAAAACATACCGGTTTATGCAACAGCTTTTCAAGATGCCAAAGGATTGGAAACAATGCAGCCCACTCATCAAGTTGCCTTGATTTTTGGCAATGAAGGAGCCGGAGTCAGTGAAAAGCTTCTTCAATTGGCGGATGAAAAGGTATTTATAGAAATGAGCCGCTTTGATAGTTTGAATGTTGCAATGGCTACAACAATTTGTACATATTGGTTTAGAAAACGTTAAATTTACATAGAATTTACATAAAAACACCGTGAAAATTTACAAATACCCTATATTATTTTTACAAATGTGTTATCATAGTAACAAACAGGTAAAACCTGCAGGAGATTAAATATGAGTATTTTTTCGCTATTTACACTCGTCGGGGGATTGGCCTTCTTTCTATATGGAATGAATGTAATGTCCAGCTCATTGGAAAAAATGTCAGGTGGAAAGCT
>CAMEIZ010000158.1 GCA_945919165.1 uncultured Traorella sp. | reverse complement strand
ACGCTGTTTACTCAATTCCCTCTTTCGTATCCTTATTTCATCTAACACAGATGTAACCTGTTCCACCGAAGGTAAACTATTGATCAGACGGCTTTGTATTCTTGCTTTTGCAATTTCAAACTGCACCTTATCCAATGATGCAAATTCATGAATCGTATCTTCCTGAATTTTTCTTCTAAAGTTCATTACCGCTGGATATTCTGGTAATACAGCATCTAACCATAAGCGGAAGAATCTCTCTTTAAATACAGGCAGAATGCTGTTGGCAGGAATATCATAATTGGCAATTGCTGAAATACAGTTATTTAAGCCGTTTTCCATACACTTATCTCTCGCAGCACTAAAATCGATCCATTCTTCCAAGGAAGAAAATCCATTCATGCATGACTGCAATCTGGTATAGAGATCACAAAATTCCATACAGTCGAATATTTCCGGCTGTTCAAAATTCTTCACAAACCAGTTATATTCATTTCTTAAATCGCATTTGTAATTTTCTAATGTTTCTTTTGCTTTTGAACATACTTGAACAAATTCTTTTGCCTGGCATACGTGTTTTATAAACGAGTCTGTAACACTGACATCTTTCACACATTCCTTAAAAGAAATAGCCCATGTTAAAGCAGATTTTATTGCTTCCCAGTCAGAGAAAATTCCGTTATACAAGAACTTATAATGATTTCTCCATAAGTGTTCTGATTCTTCGATACGGTTGAACAATTCAAGCAATTCATCGATTGTCTTTTTGATTTCACCAATTTCTTTATAAGCTTCAATATGTTTTCTGATAGAAGCAAAATCGGTACTTTCGCTTATTGGCTCTTCGCCAAAATATGCTGTCAATGTGCTCTTATTATCAGAAAACCACTTTCTGGTATCCTCAAGCTTACAGAGCTTGTCTACTAACCAAAGCATATCTTCGTCGGAGATTTTCTTGCCGATTTCTTTTCGATGGAGCAGAATATCTTTTTTATCCTGCTTATATTCCTTTTTGAATATTTTTGTAAAAGAAGTATATTCTGTTTTGATTCTTTTTAACACAGCTCTGTGATCAATCTCAAAAACAGATGGCTCATAGAGATTTAGGATTTCACTTTGTAAATTATGTACTGCTTCAGCTACAGCTTCAGCTTTTGGTAAGAACTCTTCTATTTCTTTAATATCCAAGACGCTCCATGTTTTATAAGGCTCGTTTAAACCAACGAAATCGGAATTCCTTTCTTTTTCACCTGACAATGCCAAAGAAGAAGTTAATGTATCATAATCCGGCTCAGTAAAACGTGGTTCATTTTTTAAGAGACTTTCATATATGCCCTTAAGATAATTATTACGTTCCACTACCTTTTCTTTGATTTTCACGCAATGCTCAAATTCATCAAACAATCCATCTGTAACATTCGTAAAAATCCATTCTTCCGGTATCTCACATGCCTGCTGTGCAATCTGCAGTACCTCAACAATTTGCTCAACATCTTTTAATGTATGTGATGTATCTAAATATAATTCTTTAAAGACTTTTTCGAGCTCTTCATCAAAACTTTTAACTTTTGGTAAAAGAGATGATAATTTTGCCATTGCGTCATGTCTGAATTCATTTGATACCGTATTTAACTTACATCCAAACCATGGATTTGACTTATAATCATTTGTCATCTTACCTATTGTGGAAGCATACTGTGCTAACAGATAACAATATCTGTTGTATTGTTCTTTTGACGTTGCACGAATATTTTCAACAGAAAAAATGATATCGTCATATGATTCCAAGTTGGCTATAATTCCGTTCGCCTCATAAATGGATTTCCCAAGAGGTTCGATAACTTCATATACCTGATCTGCATAGTCGTTCAGTTTTGTCTTATCAGCCTGCAGCATATCTAATTTCTGATAAGCCTCATCAGATAAAGACACCTTTTTGCGGCTAAGATCTAATACTTTCTGTAATTGATCCAGCGCACTTCTTTTGTTTGCTTTGTGACTATGTAAAACAAGACAGAAGTCATCTAATCCGGCGCTGGCCAGTCTTCGATGTACCACATCAAGAGCCGCCATCTTTTCAGATACGAACAATACTTTTTTACCATCGGCAAGGCTTTCCGCAATAATATTTGTAATTGTCTGGCTCTTTCCTGTTCCAGGAGGTCCCTGCAGAACAAAACTAACTCCATTTTTAGCCATTAAGATGGCATCCTGCTGGCTCGCATCTGCATCTACAACCTGAAATACATCCATAGGTGTTTCTTTTTTGTCAAAGTCATAATCACTTAATCCATCTGGTATTCTTTCAAGAGCAGACACGTCACCACTGATAGCTCGAATGATAGGATTTGAAACAATAGAGTCATGGTGTTTGCTTAAGTCTGAATACATATTGATTTTAAGGAAAGATAACAGGCTCAAACCTACAGCACTAGATACTGTCCATTTGTTTGGAGCCACGATTTTTTGAACCGCTTTCAAATAATCATTGATGTTATCAGCTTCATCAAAAGGCGGCAAAGTAATTCCAAAATCGTTTTCCATTTTATATACAAGAGTTGGATTTAAAACGATTTCATCTTCATGCAATTTCAATTTGTATGGAGATGTAATGGATTCAATTGTAAGTTCAGCAGGCACTAAAATTAATGGAGAAGACATCTCCTGTTTTGAATGGTCTGCTTCTGTCCATTTCAGAAATCCAAACGTTAGATATAGTACATTTACACCCTGTTCTTCTACTGCAGTTTTTGCTTTGTTACGTAAATTTCTAAGGATTCTTTGAAGATCTGAAATGTTTTTATTTGTTGTTACGTTTGATGAGTCAATAGTTTCTTCTATCTCTTCATCATCTTCTCGTTTGTAAGGAAAAATCAATTCATTTTCATTTTTCACAAAAAAGTCATATAAATCGGCACACTTTGGACTGGTAATCATAACTGTTGAACGCGCAGTATCTTTGTAATTCAACAATCGGTTTCTTTTTCCCATGTCTAACAGCTTATTTTTCCATACTTCATATTTTGTATCGATGTTAATCATGTTTCCTCCTTATTTGCAATCATGTTCTGATGCTATTCAGCTTCATAATTGCTGATATTTCCTTTATTCGTTTCGTCCTTTTGTGTGCTTTGATAATACTGCCGAAAATATCCAGCCAATGCACGTTCCACTGCAACTGTTTTCGATTGTCCGGAATCTTCGCAGAACTGTTCTAATCTATCAAAAATTTCTTTATCCAAACGAAAGGATACGGGTACGTTGTTCTTTTTTTGTCTTGGCATATGTCCTCCTTCCAATAAGCTTTTTAGCTGTATCAAAAGTATGTTTCTATTTTTATAAAACACAAAATCAATGTACTAATAGTCTACAACCGTAAAAACGTAAAAGCAATACATTTCAATACATTTGATTGTTTTACTTTTTATATCACATCTTCACCATATTCAGCACCTATTCTTGCGTACAGTTTTACAAGTAAAAGCTACCAGAAGGAAAATATCGTCCATCCAGTAGCTTTTCGTTTTCTTAGAGAGAATTATTTAATTTTCGTTTTAACTGCAGAAACTTATAGTATTTATACGGGTTCTTAACAATAGAGCTTTTCTTAATGGGGTAAACGATCCGGTACTGGATCTGATGATTGATGCACCAGCGGCAGACGGCTTCTGTATTAAAGCCTCCGATTTTGATATTGTTGGTTAGATAAGATACCTGGGCTTCTTCCCAGTCAGAATATGTGCCTATGGCTATTGGGAAGTTCTGGCCTTCCGT
>CAMEIZ010000157.1 GCA_945919165.1 uncultured Traorella sp. | reverse complement strand
CAAGAAAAAGGCTCATAAAGAGCCTTATGCGACAATATTGACAATTTTACCTTTAATAATAATAAACTTACGTATTTCTTTTCCTTCAATTTGTGCCTGTACAGTTTTTAATGCCAGAGCCTGTTTCTTGATTTCTTCTTCATCGGCATCTTTGGCAATTGTCAGCTTACCTCTCAGTTTACCATTCACCTGAACAGCAATTTCTACATTTTCTTCAACTAAATAAGCTTCATCATAAGTTGGCCATGGCTCATAAGTCAAAGAATGATCATGTCCCAATGATTCCCATAATTCTTCACCTAAATGCGGTGCAAAGCAAGAAAGCATCTTCACAAATCCTTCTGCATAGCCTTTATATAAATGATCACACTTATAAGCATCATTGACAAAAATCATCATCTGTGAAATCGCTGTATTCAGATTCAATGTTTCAATATCCTTTGTCACCTTTTTAACGGTTGCATGATAGCTTTTATCCAGTGCATGATCATTATCATCACATAGACGTTTTTCATCACAAATCAGACGTTCCACTCTTTCCAGCCATCTTCTGCTTCCTTCAACTCCCTGTTCACTCCAAGGCTTGCTGGCTTCCAATGGTCCCATAAACATTTCATAAAGACGAAGGGTATCTGCTCCATAACGTTCAACAATATCATTAGGATTTACTACATATTCCGGGAAACGTTTTCCCATTTTGATTCCATTAGCACCTAAAATATATCCCTGATGTACCAGCTTTTTAAATGGTTCCTTAGTCGGTACCAGCCCTTTATCATATAAATAGTTGTTCCACATTCTTGAATAAAGCAAATGTCCAACAGCATGCTCAGGACCGCCAACATACAAATCAACAGGCATCCAGTGTTTCAGCAATTCATAATCAGCAAATGCCTGATCATTTTTTGGATCAATATAACGTAAGAAATACCAACTGCTTCCGGCACTTCCCGGCATCGTGCTTGTTTCACGTTTTCCCTTAACACCATTCACTTCCACATTTACCCAGGATACTGCTTTTTCCAGCGGTGAATTGCTTCCGCTAGGTGAATAATCTTCTAGTTCAGGTAAAATAAGCGGTAATTCTTCATCACTTAAAGCAAACATATCTCCATTTTCAAGGTGAATCACCGGAATTGGTTCTCCCCAGTAACGCTGACGTGCAAAAATCCATTCTCTTAAACGATAATTTACATGTTTGCTGCCAACATGATGTTCTTCCAGCCAATTCAACATGGCATCAATAGCTTCCTGTTTATTTTTACCATTTAAAAATTCAGAATTGATATGAAGTCCATCCCCTTCATATGCTTTTTCACTGACATCATCACCCTCTATTACCGGAATAATATCCAGACCAAATTTCTTGGCAAAGGCATAGTCACGGCTGTCATGAGCCGGTACAGCCATAATGGCTCCGGTTCCATATGCTGCCAACACATAATCTGAAATCCAGATTGGAATTCTTTTTCCATTCACTGGATTAATGGCATAAGCTCCTGTAAAAACACCGGTTTTATCTTTGTTTAATTCTGTTCTTTCCAGTTCAGACTTGCCAGCACATTCTTTCTGATAGGCTTCAACAGCCTCTTTACAGTCATCACTGACAATTTGATTCACAAGACGATGTTCAGGAGCCAAAACACAATAAGTTGCACCAAAAAGCGTATCACAGCGAGTTGTAAAAACCGTAAAGGATTCATCATGTCCATCAACCTGGAAATCAACATGAGCTCCTATTGACTTCCCGATCCAGTTACGCTGCATTTCCTTAGTTGATTCCGGCCAGTCAATTTCATCCAAACCTTCCAAAAGACGATCAGCATATTTAACGATATCAATAACCCATTGACGCATATTTTTGCGTACAACCGGATATCCGCCTCTTTCACTTTTCCCATCAACAATTTCATCATTTGCCAAAACCGTACCCAGCTCTTCACACCAGTTTACCGGCATTTCCACACATTTTGCCAAACCATCTTCAAAAAGCTGTTTAAAAATCCACTGTGTCCATTTATAGAATGAAGGATCACAGGTAGAGATTTCTTTCTGCCAGTCATAACTGAAGCCCAGCATTTTTAATTGATTTGTAAAGGTTTCAATGTTTTTTCGCGTAAAACCATCCGGATGATTTCCTGTTTGAATTGCATACTGTTCAGCCGGCAAACCAAAGCTGTCAAATCCCATCGGATGCAAAACATTATAGCCCTGCATTCTTTTCATACGGCAAACAACATCTGTTGCCGTGTAGCCTTCCGGATGTCCGGCATGAAGTCCGACTCCTGATGGATATGGAAACATATCCAAGGCATAAAATTTTGGTTTGGAGAAATCATGTACATCTGTATAAAATGTCTGATGCTCATCCCAGTACTTCTGCCACTTTTTTTCAATTTTCTTGTGATCAAAACTCATTTTTTTCCATCCTCCCAATAAAAAAAGCGTCATCTAAGGACGCTTAACGTGGTACCACCTTAGTTCATAGCAAGCTATGCACTCATTATCCATAACGCTGGATTCGCCGGCTCATTAGCGAGTTCATCTTTCATCAGGGCTGATTCTCACCTACCATCAGCTCTCTTCGCCCAACTCTAGATTACTACTCTAAATCAACACCATTTACTCAACTAGAATACCAATTTTGTAATCGAATGTCAACACCAAGAAGTACTATTTTAAGTGAACTCTTCCGTTTTGATCATAGAAGAATTCATTCAATTCATCCTCATCAAATACCGCTAAAAGCTCTTCAAAATCATTCACCGTATCCAAAGAAGCTATCCTGCTTCTTTTCACCCACACTACTTCACCTTCATTGCTGCTCATCAATTCACCTTCAAAGTCACAGCACTTAAACAGCAAAACAACATATCTTCCCTCTTTATCATCAAACTGCTTCACACCTGCTAACTTTGGATGATGAATCGTCAGACCCGTTTCTTCTTTCATTTCACGCTTGAGCGCATCAACAAATGATTCATTTTTTTCTACATGACCACCTGGAAAAGTATATCCCTTCCAGTCTTCTTTTCTTCGATTCTGAAGCAAGATTTCATCACCACGATAAATCATGCATAGAACTGTCAATTCAACATTTTCTTTTCTCATATCTTTTTCCTAAAAAAAACTTCCTAAAAGGAAGTAATCAGCCTGGTCGAGGCGACAGGATTTGAACCTGCGACCCCTGCGTCCCTCGATAAATAACACTTTACCACTTCGTTACTTATTTATCAAGACGTTTTCAAAAAAAGCCTGCAAGCAGGCTTTTATAATTTCATATCATCAATTGAATCCAGATAGGCTTTAGCACTTGCCATGATTTCTTTCAAAGATCCTTTTGTAAATGGTGATTGAAGATGAGCTGTCTTGACAATATCCAGAAAACTCATTGTACCGCCAACCTGACAAATCTTTACATAATCCTTCCACATCTCTAAATCATGATCCTGACTTCTCTTCCAAAATTGCAAACTGCAAGCCTGAGCCAGCGTATAATCGATGTAATAGAACGGTGTTGAGAAAATATGTCCCTGCTGAAACCAGTAATTTCCTCTTTCAAGAAAATCACATTCATCATAGTTTTTATACGGCAGATACATTTTTTCAAGCTCACGCCAGGTTTTCTTTCTTTCAAGAGGCGTCATATCCGGATGATGATAGACTTCATGCTGGAAATGATCCACTAATACTCCATAAGGTAAAAACTTCACGGCAGAAGATAAATGCAGATAATGATATTTTTCAGTATCTTCCTTAAAGAATTCATGAC
>CAMEIZ010000156.1 GCA_945919165.1 uncultured Traorella sp. | reverse complement strand
TGGTACAGCAGTTATGAAATGTACACCGGCGCATGATCCAAATGACTTTATGTTGGCCAAAAAATATGGTTTGGCAATGCCGGTTTGTATGAATGATGATGGAACCATGAATGAATTGGCTCATCAGTACGCCGGAATGGACCGTTTTGAATGTCGTAAAGCTTTGGTGGCTGATTTTGAAAAAGCGGGCGTTGTAGATCATATTGAAACACATATGCATCAGGTTGGTCATTCTGAAAGAACTGGTGTGATTGTTGAACCATATCTTTCTAAGCAATGGTTTGTTAAGATGAAGCCTTTGGCTGATGCTGTACTTGAAGCACAAAAAAATGAAGAGACAAAAATTCACTTTACGCCTAAGCGATTTGAACATACCTTTACAACCTGGTTGGAAAATATTGAAGACTGGTGCATTTCCAGACAGCTTTGGTGGGGACATCGTATTCCTGCCTGGTATCACAATGAGACAAATGAAATTTATGTAGGTGTTGAAGCACCTAAGGATATTGAAAACTGGCATCAGGATGAAGATGTACTGGATACTTGGTTCTCAAGTGCTCTATGGCCATTTTCAACTCTGGGATGGCCTAAAGAAACAGAAGATTTCAAACGTTATTATCCAAATGATGTTTTAGTGACTGCCTATGATATCATTTTCTTCTGGGTTGCGAGAATGGCTTTCCAAGCTCGTTATGCCACAAATTCCCGACCATTTAAGGATATTTTGATTCATGGTTTGATTCGTGATTCTCAGGGAAGAAAAATGTCAAAATCACTTGGTAATGGTGTTGATCCAATGGATGTTATTGATCAGTATGGATGTGATGCACTTCGCTTCTTTTTGACAACTAATTCAACTCCGGGGCAGGATCTTCGTTTCATTAAAGAAAAGGTTGAAGCCAGCTGGAACTTTATTAATAAGATTTGGAATGCATCCAGATTTGTCAGTTTATACATCGAGGAAGATATGAGCCTGGATGATCTTGATTTAAGTCATTGTTCGATGATTGACAAATGGATAATGGGTCGCTTCAATCACACATTGGAAAATGTTACTGCCAATATGGATCGCTATGAATTTGCACTGGTTGGTAATGAATTGTACAATTTTATCTGGGATGATTTCTGCAGCTGGTATATTGAATTGTCAAAAGCTGCTTTAAATGGAGAAGATAAGCAAGCTAAAAAAGCAGCTGTTTCAACTCTGATTACGATTTTAAGTGCGATTGTTCGCATTTTACATCCATTTATGCCGTTTGTGACAGAAGAAATTTATGGTATTCTGCCAAGAAAATTTGCATCTATCAATCAGGAAAGCTGGCCTGAAAAAATAGAATTGGCTATGAGTGAAGAGGAAAGCGAAAAGGTTAGTCAGTTGATTACAATGGTACAGGCTGTACGTGAAATTAAGACACAATACAATTTGAAGCCAAGCACACCTGTAGAAGTTATGATCAAAGATACTTCAGGAAACACTGTTAGTTGTGATGAAGAATGTTTACGCGCAGTCTTAGAAAGAATGTGCAAAGCAACTTGGTTAAATCAGCGTGTTGAAGGAGAAACTGTTTGTCGTACGATTTTGAAGGGTACGTTGGAAATATTGCTGTCAGATATTGTGAATGTAGATGAGGAAATAGCAAAATGTCAAAAGGAACTGCAGCGTCTGAGCAATGAAATCAAGCGGTGTGAAAACATGTTAGCAAATCCGAATTTTGTCAACAAAGCGCCGGAAACAAAAGTAAATGCTGAAAAAGAAAAACTGGCCCATTATCGTGAACAGTACGAATTGACAGAAACTCAGCTGAATAAACTAAAAGGATAGAAAGGATGCTTGAAAAAAGCGTCTTTTCTTTTGCAAGAGTATGAGTTTGTCAAGTACGATATGATGAAAAAAGATGAATGTTCCATAATAGCTTAAAAGCTTTTGATATAAAAATTTGTGAAGAAAGATGATGAAGCGAAATACTTATGTAAAGATACTTTTCGATTTATAAGAAAAGTGCTAAGATAAAAGAAATACAGGAGATTTGTTATGAAAGAATATGCATCATTTGTGAAAATACTAAACGAGGAGCTGGTTCCGGCGATGGGGTGCACGGAACCGATTGCTTTAGCCTATTGTGCTTCTTTATGCGCTGAAACGCTTCAAGAAGAAGTGGAATCGGTTCATGCGAAAGTGAGCGGTAATATCATTAAGAATGTGAAAAGTGTGATTGTACCCAATACAGGTGGTTTGAAAGGAATAGAAGCCAGTATTGCAGCTGGAATCTGTGCATTATCAAGTGAGTTAAAGTTAGAAGTGATTTCTAGAATTACGCCAAAACAGAAAGAACAGATCAAAGAATTATTAATGAAAAACTGCATTCATGTTGAACCTTTAAAAAGCCGCTATGCATTGGATATCGAAATCGAATGTAAAGGAAAGAAGCATTCAGCTGATGTACGAATGAATCAAACACATACTCATGTTGCTTGTATCAAAAAAGATAATGAAATCTTGTTTGAAGATAAAACTGTTCAAAAGAAAGAGAAAAAAGAAGATCGTTCATGGATGAGCGTGGAAAAAATAATTGAATTTGCAGATTCAATGAATTTGGATGATGTCAGAGAGTTGTTAAAACGTCAGATTTCCTATAACTGGGCAATTGCACAAGAAGGATTGAAACATTCTTATGGTGCCAATATTGGCAGTGTTTTGCTTGCCAGTTATGGGGAAAATGTAAATATAAAAGCCAGAGCGTATGCAGCGGCTGGAAGTGATGCAAGAATGAGCGGCTGTGAAATGCCGGTGATTATTAATTCGGGAAGCGGTAATCAAGGAATGACGGCTTCATTGCCGGTGATTGTTTACGCAAAAGAAAAAGGATTCAGTGAAGAAAAGTTGCTTCGTTCACTTGTTGTCAGCAATCTGATCACGATACATTTAAAAACCGGAATTGGTCGCTTGTCTGCTTATTGCGGGGCTGTCAGTGCCGGATGTGGGGCTGGATGCGGCATTGCTTATCTGCATGGCGGAGATTATTCTTTGATTGCACATACGTTGGTGAACGCAATTGCGATTGCCAGTGGAATTGTTTGCGATGGTGCAAAACCAAGTTGTGCCAGTAAGATTGCAGTTGCCGTAGATGCTGGTATTTTGGGCTGGAGTATGGCAAAAGAAGGAAAAGAATTTAAAGATGGTGAAGGTTTGGTCTTAAAGGGGGTTGAGAATACCATCTCAAATATTGGAAGATTGTCAACAAAAGGAATGAAGTCAACAGATAAGGAAATCATTGATATGATGTGTAAATGTTAGGAGGAAATATGGATCAGAAGTTTTTAGAAGAAATGCTGAGTGTTTGTTCAGTAAGCGGTTATGAAGAGGAATTACAGAAAAAAGTAATGGATTACATGAGAGATTGCGATGAAATCAAAAGTGATGCCACGGGTAATGTGATATCAGTACTGAATCCGTTAAGTCCAATTAAGGTGCTGTTGTGCGGGCATATTGATGAAATTGGTTTTGTGATTACAAATGTGACTCAGGATGGCTTTTTAAAGGTAACCAATGCTGGCGGAGTTCGTGCTGTTTTATATCTGGGTTCTCATGTTCAGATTAAAACAAAAAATGGAATGGTGCACGGAGTTGTAATTACCAATTCTTTACTGACAAAGAAAAGTGATGTAACATGTGAAGACTTAACAATCGATATTGGAGCGTCTTCCAAAGAAGAAGCACTGGAACATGTAAGTATTGGGGATTGTGTCTGTGCGGCAACGAGCTACCAATACCTGCTGAATGATAAAATGGCTGCCAGAGCGATGGATGATCGCATCGGTGCTTTTA
>CAMEIZ010000155.1 GCA_945919165.1 uncultured Traorella sp. | reverse complement strand
GACTTTGTGCAATTGCAATAATATCCTCATTCCAGTTTCCGCTCAATTCAACTGACGAAAGGTCCTTTTCCCATAATTGTGGTGTTTCTAAATCCGCTTCAGGGTTTGAATAACACTCTAGGGTGTGCTTATGAATCGGTTTTTCACAGATCAGTTTTTGTTCAATGACATAGCAATCATCAGTATGAACATGTACTTCCTGTTGTTGACATGTCAGTACCTTTTCAATCTGATAGCAGGATTCATCATGCGTATGCTCTTCTGATTCCTCTTTATCACAGATTAACACCTGCTGTTGTTCATAGCAGTTTTCAGTATGAAGATGTCCTTCTTCTGTCTGTTCACAATTCAGTTTTTGAACTTCTTCATAGCATCCTTCTTCAATCGTATGATTTAAGTGTTCTTCTTTGCCGCAGTAAACCTCTTTTTCCATTGTGATAGCAGGTAAAATCAGTAAATAAACTGTACAAAAGACGACCATAAGTGCAGGCAGTATGACGATTTTTCGCCAAATTCTTGCAATCTTATGCTCTTTCATATAATTGGTTGTCTGTTGTTCTAATTTCTTATTCATTACATAACCCCCTAATCAATTCTACTTTACTAATCCAAAACGTTGCAGCGGCCAGACACGAAAGACGATTTTTCCAACAATTTGTTCATCAGCAATACATCCTATAACAGCATTACGACTATCCTGACTAATGCTGCGATTATCTCCCATTACAAAATATCTTCCATCAGGTACCTGATAAGGCAAAGATATCGTACAATCCCCAAGTGATTTATCAATCAGATAAGGTTCCTGAATTAACTTCTTATCTACATATACATTTCCTTCATTATCAATATCTACCCACTGTCCTGGCCCGGCAATAAAGCGTTTTACAAGAAGCTTGTTTCCATAATATAAAGCTATAATATCACCCTGTTCAAAATCAGTGCCTTTTAATGATACTACGATTTCTCCTTCATTTAACGTAGGCTGCATAGATTTCCCATATATTCTTAAAACAGGTAGAAAAATTGTTGCAGTCAGTACTGTTACTGCCGCAACTATAACAAGTGTATAAATCGTACTTCGAAGAGTTCGATGATATTTACGTTTATACTTTTCACGTTTGAGTTCCGCTTCTAACTGAGCTAGCTCAGGAACTTGAATATTTTTCTGCCTTTTCATTTGTTTTCTTCCTATCCTTGATATCTAGCATGATGCATTTTCACAAATGATCATTTACCGGATCTTTTCCACAATACAATTGCAACTATTTACAAGTTTGTTCGCATTTCTATTCTTTTTTCAATCATCTTAACCGATTGTTTTTTTCGTTGATTTACAGTTTCAACAATCACAAATTAACAGTTTGAAACAATTTTATTTACATAAATTTATTATAGCTCATTTTTTTTAAATGTCTATATTTTAAAGGAAATTTACCCCATCAGTTTGTTTCATATTTTAAAAAAAAAAAAAGAAATGTTGGAATCTGTATTTTACTCATGTATCAGCATGGTCATGATTTGTCAAGCTAATGAAAAAATGATAATATAATCATAGAGGAAAAAACGATGTGGATATGTCCAAAATGTAAAAGAGAATTCAAAAGAACAAACCAAAGTCATTACTGTGGTAATGCTTTTAAAACAGTAGAAGAGTATATAGAGTGGCAATCATCAAAAACACACGCTCATTTATATGAAATAAGAAACATAATACTGAAAAGTATTCCAGATATTCATGAATGTGTAAAATGGAGTATGCCAACATATACAAAAAAAGATCAATCAGTTTCATTTGCAGCCTGTAACAATCATGTCAGTTTATATGTGGACAACAAAGTTATTGAAAAATTCAAATTTGAATTACGTGAATGGAAAACAAATAAAAACGCTATCTACTTTCCCTATCATCAAACATTACCATTAGAACTCATACAAAACATGATTGAGTATTCTTTTCAATAATTATAAATATAATTCATACTAAAGCTCACCTTGTTGATGTTTTCATTATGTTTCTCATATCTGATACATACATCCAACTCTTTTTGAAAATTCACTGAATAAGATGCTAATAACGGTTTACTTTTTAGGTTAAATATCTTAAAATCTATATGTATGTAAATACGAGAAGGAGAAAATTATGAAAATTTCATCACTACAAAAAGCTAGATATGAGTATTCTCCAAAACTTCCTGAAATGCTGAGAAACGGCATTGCAAATATTTGCGTTAAGGAAGGCGAAGAAACTCAAAGTGCTGCAGATCAGGAAAAGATCAAAGCCCTTTTCCCTAATACTTATGGTAAAAAGGAAATTACTTTCCAGCAGGGAGAAAACACTTCTGTTGCCAAAAAACAAGTTGTAGGTGTTATTCTTTCAGGTGGCCAGGCACCTGGCGGACACAACGTTATTTGTGGTTTATATGATGCTTTAAAAGCAACAAATGAAGAAAATGTTCTTTATGGTTTTAAAAATGGTCCAATTGGTTTGATTGAAGATGACTATCTGATTTTTGATGATGACTATATCAATCAGTTCAGAAATACCGGTGGATTTGATATTATCGGTTCTGGCAGAACAAAACTTGAAACTAATGAACAATTTGCCATTGTTGCTGAAGTATGTAAAAAACACGGAATCACTGCTATCGTAATCATTGGTGGAGATGATTCAAATACCAATGCTGCTGTTCTGGCTGAATACTTTGCTGCCCACAACACAGGTGTTCAAGTAATCGGATGTCCAAAGACAATCGATGGTGATTTAAAGAATGAAGATATTGAATGTTCTTTCGGATTTGATACAGCAACTAAGACATACAGCGAAATTATCGGAAATATTGAAAGAGATGCTAACTCTGCGAAAAAATACTGGCACTTTGTAAAGGTTATGGGACGTTCAGCTTCTCATGTTGCTTTAGAGTGTGCTCTTGAAACTCAGCCAAACATTTGCTTGATTTCTGAAGAAGTAGCTGAAAAGAAAATGTCTTTGTCACAGATTGCTGATTACATTGCTGATTCTGTTGAAAAAAGAGCTGCTAAAGGTATGAACTTTGGTGTTGCGATTATCCCTGAAGGTGTTGTTGAATTCGTGCCTGAATTCTCTGTATTGATCCACGAAATCAATGAACTTCTTGCCGGAAGCAAAGCTGACGCATTTAATGCTCTGCCAACTTGGAAAGATAAATATGCTTTCATTGAAAAAGGTCTGACAAAAGAATCTATGAGCGTTTTTGCTATTCTTCCTGAAAACATCCAGCAACAGTTATTCCTGGAAAGAGATCCACATGGAAACGTACAGGTTTCATTGATTGAATCAGAAAAATTATTCTCTGCTCTTGTAAAAGATAAATTAGCTCAAAGAAAGAAAGCTGGTACATATAAAGGTAAATTCAGTGCTCTTCACCACTTCTTCGGATATGAAGGAAGATGTGCATTCCCATCTAACTTTGACTCTGACTACTGTTATTCATTAGGTTACAATGCCTTTATGTTAATTCAATATGGTTATAATGGTTACTTATCAAAGATTTCAAATCTTTCAAAACCAGCTAGCCAGTGGGTTGCCGGTGGTATGCCAATCACAAAAATGATGAACATTGAAAGAAGACATGGTGAAGATAAGCCAGTTATCAAAAAAGCTCTTGTTGAACTTGATGGTAAACCATTTCAATACTTTGAAGCTCACAGAGAAGAATGGTCTGTAGATACTTGCTTTGTTTATCCAGGAGCTATCCAATATTATGGACCTTCTGAAGTATGTGATATCACAACAAAAACTCTTGCTCTTGAACAAGAATAATGCTATCTAAAAATCGAAGCTTCACGCTTCGAT
>CAMEIZ010000154.1 GCA_945919165.1 uncultured Traorella sp. | reverse complement strand
ATAATCAAAGTATCGTTGATGCTTTAAAAGCTTATCATATTGATACAATTGATTCTAAAGGGAAAACCAGATTGGAATTACTCGACGAAATCGATGAAGGTATCGTTATTTTTACGGCCCATGGCGTCAGTGATCAGGTAATTGAAAAAGCTCAAAAGAAAGGCTTAACAATTGTGGATGCTACATGTGAATATGTATCACTGATTCATCGTTTAGTGAAAAAGAAACTGGAAGAAGGCTATGAAATAGCCTATATAGGAAAAAAAGGTCATCCTGAAAGTGAAGCCGTTCTTGAAATAAGTCATCATGTTCATTTGATTGAAAGCATTCAAGATCTGAATTTTCATGCTGATAAATTATTTGTTACCAATCAGACAACACTAGGCTTTGATGATATCACATCTTTATACGAGCAGATACATTTACTTTATCCTCATGCACAGATACACAATGAGATCTGTAACGCAACTAGATTGCGTCAACAGGCTCTAAAAGAGCTGCCACATGTTGATGCTCTTATCGTTGTGGGTGATCCTCAAAGTCATAACACATTAAAATTGGTAGAAATAGGAAAAAAACATGCTGATCAGGTATTTCTTATCGAAAATCTGAATCAGTGTCTCACTATTGATTTTTCACAATTTGAAAAAGTTGCAGTTACCAGCGGAGCATCTACCCCAACAAAAATTACTCAGCAAATTATTCATTATCTTGAGAATCAAGTCATTGAAGAACTGGATATTGATCAAATTATTTAAAACTTTGTATCTAAAAAGGCAAAACTCATGTTCACTGAATTTTTGCCTTTTTTTTCATAATTTATTTTCAATCATTTGAAGGAGATGAGAAAACTCTTTAATAAGTTTTTCATCATTCAATTGAGGAAGAATTTGTTCAATTCTTTCTTTTCGAAACATCCAGTATTTTTTAAATGTTTCATCGTGAAGAAATTTACCAAACACATAATCCTCTTCACTGTATTCATCATTTCCCTTCATAGCAGCAAGAATTGTATAATAATGGCCTTCATGAACCATTTTTTCATCTGTAATAAACCAGTCATGTTCAATCAGCCATCTTCGAAGTAAATCAACATCACAATTTGGTTGAAGTATCATCATCGAAAACTGTGAAAGATCATGATCATTTAAAATTGTACGCATGGTTTCAAAACCCATTCCGGCTATCACGCAAACATTGGCATCATTAGGAACACGCTCTAATCCATTTGATAAAATAGGAATGACTTGATCTTCACAATGATAAAGCTGAATGGTGTTTTTGGCACGTTCAAGCGGCCCGACAGCTACTTCACAAGCATAGCTTTTGAGAGCTCTTTTATTTTTTACTGCTAACACGTCCAGATAAGCATGGTCACACCCAATGTCTGCAACGATGCTTTCTGTTGGAATCATTTTTTCAATTTCACGGATTCTTTTTGATATTCTCATTACTGTGCCTTATCAACAAAATCCTTGAGTCGTTTTGAACGAGTCGGATGTTTTAACTTACGCAGAGCTTTTGCTTCAATCTGACGAATTCTTTCACGAGTTACGTTAAATTCACGTCCAACTTCTTCTAATGTACGCGTACGGCCATCATAAAGCCCGAAACGAAGTCGCAATACTTTTTCTTCTCGATCTGTCAAACCTTGAAGGACTAAATTGATTTCATCTTTTAACAGCTGATTGTTTGCATATTCATCCGGAGACATCGCATTTGTATCTTCAATAAAATCACCAAGGTGTGAATCATCTTCTTCTCCAATTGGGGTTTCAAGTGAAACAGGTTCCAAGGCAATCTTTTGAATTTCTCGAACTTTTTCAGGAGAAATACCATCCATCTTTTCAGAGATTTCTTCAGCCGTCGGATCTCTACCCAGATCTTGAACTAACTGTCGCTGAATACGAGTCAGTTTATTAATTGTTTCGACCATATGTACAGGAATACGAATTGTTCTGGCCTGATCGGCAATGGCACGTGTAATAGCCTGTCGAATCCACCATGTGGCATAAGTTGAAAACTTGAATCCTTTTGTATAATCAAATTTTTCAACAGCTTTAACCAATCCCATATTCCCTTCCTGAATCAGATCCAGAAACAGCATACCACGACCAACATATTTTTTTGCAATGCTGACAACAAGTCGAAGGTTGGCAGAAATCAAGATTTTTTTGGCTTCTTCATCACCTTCCTGAATTCTTCTGGCAATTTCAGGTTCATCTTCAGGATTTAATAAATCGACTCGACCGATTTCTTTTAAATACATTTTGACGGGATCATTGATTTTTGTCTGTGAAGAATTTGCAAAAGATTGTTCAAGTGATTCAATATCACTCGCCAATGTATCTTCTTCTTCATCAAATTCATCATCAAGATCAAGATCATCAAAATCACCAAGATCGTCTTCACCTTCTAAAATGATTGATGGATCAGTTAAAGCAAGATCATCATCATCTTCGCTTAGATCAATACCATTCTTGCTAAACCATTCAAACAGTTCTTCACTGTCATCATCACTCAGATCCAAATGATCAATTGCTTTTGCAACATCCTTTTGATACAAAACATGATTTTCGTCATATTCTTTTAAAAATTCTTCTTTAATTTCATCAAGAGTTTTTAATCTGCTGACATTTTTTGTTTGTACTTGTTTCATAATTTCTCCTATCCATACTAGTTTTTTCTTTTCAGTTCAACGATCTCATTCATAATTTTAGCCTGATCCAAAGGATTTGACATTTTTTTTGCTAGAGATGAGAGTTCTCTGATTTTCTGATCCAGACATTTTTTCTTGATACAATGGATCGCATCAATTAAGACCTGTTGATTAAATTCTTTAGGTGCCAGTTCCCATTCGCTTAATTCCAGCAAAAGATTTTTAACTTCATCTTCTTGGATAACATTAAGCAGGTCAGCAACCTCAATATGGTCATTTTTGCGATACTCGTTGATCAGATATAAAGATAACTGGTTGCATAAAGGATGGATCAGATAACCTAATTCACTTCGAAACAGATTCACTGCCTGACGTGAAATCAGCATCTGTCCCAGAATTTCATATTCAGCACGTTCATCCATTTTTACAACAAACTTATTTGGAATTCGCACGATTTCTTTTTTAGTTTCATTCAGACTTTTTAAATCAAATTGAGTCAGTTCCTTTAAACGAGCATAATACGTTTCTTTAAGAAATGTTTCCTTAACTCTTTCAATCTCAACCCTCATTTCTTTGACAAATTCAACTTTTTGTGAATAATTATCAAGAAGATATTTTGTTTGAAGATATTCAAAACAAAAATCAATCCAAGATATGGTTCTGTTAGAAAGAGCCTTCAATTCATCTTTTCCTAACTGTTCAATAATTTCATCGGGATCCAGTCCGCTTTGATTATTAACTACATCAAAGTCCAATGAGGCTTCACTCGCCATTTTGCCAAATTTATAAATTGCATGAATACCCGCATTGTCACCATCATAACAGACATCGATTCTGACATGTAAGTTTTTTAAAAGACGCAATTGTTCTTTTGTACAGGCAGTTCCCAAAGTCGCTACAACATCCTCGATACCGCATTTGTAAAACGCTATAACATCCATCGCACCTTCTACCAATAACACACGACGTGTCTTTTTTGAAGCCGACAATGCACGATGATAATTAAAAACAATCTGAGATTTCTGATAGCATGCTGTTTCAGAGGAATTGATATATTTTGCCTCATCATTATCCAATACTCTTCGAGCTGTAAAAGCTATTGGATTACCAAAGCAGTCATGAATAGGAATAGTGATTCGATTTGAAAAAACATCATGAATTCCCTGATTTGTCAAGCGGACAAGATTCGCATTGATCAT
>CAMEIZ010000153.1 GCA_945919165.1 uncultured Traorella sp. | reverse complement strand
TTCGGCACCAATAGGCAACTGTACTGCTGCTGTTTTAGCTCCTAATCTTTTCTTGATTGTGTCAACTGACATATCAAAGTCAGCACCAATTGCATCCATCTTGTTGACAAATACGATACGAGGAACTCCATACTGACTTGCCTGTCTCCAAACAGTTTCAGTCTGAGGTTCAACCCCTGCTTTTGCATCCAATACAGTTACGGCACCATCAAGTACACGTAAGGAACGTTCTACTTCTACTGTAAAGTCAACGTGACCTGGAGTATCGATGATATTAATTCTCATTCCCTTCCAGTGAGCAGTTGTTGCGGCAGAAGTAATGGTAATACCTCTTTCCTGTTCCTGAGCCATCCAGTCCATTGTTGAAGCACCATCATGTGTTTCACCAATCTTGTGGTTAACTCCTGTATAGTAAAGAATACGTTCAGTAGTTGTTGTTTTACCGGCATCAATGTGAGCCATGATACCAATATTACGAGTATTAGCTAGTGAATATTCGCGTCCCATAATACGAAGCTCCTATTACCAGCGATAGTGAGCAAACGCCTTGTTTGCTTCAGCCATCTTATGAGTATCATCTTTCTTCTTAACAGATGCACCTGATCCGTTAGCAGCATCGATGATTTCTGCTGCAAGTCTCTGTTCCATCGTTTTTTCATTTCTTAAACGAGAATAGTTAACAAGCCATCTCAATCCAAGAGTTAATCTTCTTTCCTGACTAACTTCAACTGGAACCTGATAGTTAGCTCCTCCTACACGGCGAACTTTAAGTTCCAAAACCGGCATAACGTTTTCAAGAGCCTGTTCAAAAACTTCCATTGGCTGACGCCCTGTTTTCACTTCAATAATATCAAACGCATTGTATAGAATGGTCTGAGCAACCCCTCTTTTACCATCGATCATGATTTTGTTGATCAGACGAGTGACCAATTTAGAGTTGTAAATCGGATCTACCAATACATCACGTTTTGCGATATGTCCTTTTCTAGGCATATTTATTTCCTCCTTTCACGATCTTATTTCTTAACTTTAGGTTTTTTCGTTCCATACAATGAACGAGATTGAGCACGGTTATTTACACCTGCACAGTCCAAAGTACCACGAATAATGTGATAACGAACCCCTGGTAAGTCCTTAACACGTCCACCACGAATCATAACAACACTGTGTTCCTGCAGGTTGTGACCGATTCCTGGGATATAAGCAGTAACTTCCATTCCGTTAGATAAACGAACACGGGCATACTTACGAAGCGCTGAGTTTGGCTTCTTTGGTGTCATTGTACCAACACGAGTACAAACTCCACGTTTCTGTGGACTGCTGATTGCTGTCGGACGACGTTTCAGTGAGTTGTAACCTCTGTTCAGTGCTGGAGATTTACTTGTCCATACTTTGTCTGTACGACCTTTGCGTACTAATTGATTAATTGTAGGCATAATGTCCTCCTTTCATTCAACACACATTTCCGGGTGTGCCATTTCAAGCGATAAATGAATGCCTCACATTTTGGAGGCATACTCACGCTAGCTTTGATATTCTATCATTTCACTTGGATGAATGTCAATACGTTTTTTTAATTATTTTAAAATAATTTGAATGAAACCCTTCATCTATCGTTACATTTCCAAATCTTTCTTTTCCCTATATTTTGAACAGTCAATAATCTGATCAAAATAATGTCTCATGTTTTGATCATGAGAAACACAGATAACTGTTTTATGGTACTCTTCAACCAGCTTTTTCATCAGTTCCATAATCTCTATGGCATTATTCTGATCAAGGTTTCCAGTTGGTTCATCCGCAAGAATCAATTCACATGGCTTGCATAAAATACGGGCAATTGCTACACGCTGCTGCTCACCGCCGGATAATGAGCGCACTTTCTTCTTCTCAAAGCCATCTAAATGAACAGCATGAAGCGCTTCTTGAATCACTTTTTCCTTGTTTTGGTGTTTTAAATAAAACAACGCCAGTTTTAAATTATATTCAACTGTATCATTTTCACAAAGAGCAAAGTTTTGAAAAATATAGCCAATCTTATTTCGCAATAGTTTTTTTGCTTTTACAGACGATAAAGGAACATTCTTATTTCCAAAAAGATAAACATCCCCTTCATCCTGCCGATCAAGAAGGCCCAATATATTTAAAAGAGTTGTCTTACCCGTTCCACTCGCTCCGACAATTCCCATAAAAGACTGACTTTCTACAGAAAAAGATAGTTGATCAAATAGCACTTTATCATCAAAAGCTTTCTTTAACTTAACAACTTCCACTACTTTCATGATGCCTCTCTCCTTTTAAACACATCTTTTCTCTCAAATGCTTTATCATAAATCCAAAAACATATCGCTTCTAACAGAATCATAACAAAAACAGAAATCAGCATTTCTTTTATATTTTGATGATTTAATCTAAATAAAATCAAATAAGCAAAAAGTGATTCACCTAAAATCGGTAAAAATAAACGTGAGCTTGCATATCCCATGATTTTTTTCACATAGATCTGCTGTTTAAATGATTGATAGTAAAAATAGATAAATTGAATGATTTGGTAAACTAAAAGCATGAAAAGAGCCAGCATTACCAATCCGTTTAACAATAGCTGATCTTTTATTCTAAGGTATATATCCAAAGCACTCTCTTTTACTTCTCTATATTCAATTTGTCCATTCAAATGATACACGCTTAAAATGTTTTCTGTTTCTTCCACACTATAATTCTTTATATAAACATGGTTTAAAAAAGATTTATCAAATCGTTTGGCATGATCAGAATAAACAATTGCCACCTTTGGCAGTTGATCATTCATTTCTATAAATGAATAATAGATAAATTGATTTTGGTCAGAAACCTCTATCATTTGAACTTCACTTTGAAATTGATAGAATGATTTCATATTTTTTTCTACTTCTTCAAGATGATGACGATCAGCAAGAAGATAAACTATTTCACCATCTGTATCTAGCTTCAGTTGATTTCCATCAGCATCCATGATTTTATTCCAATCCAGATAATGGCCATTTACTTCAATTCCAATATACTGTTTCTGATTTGACAATTCGACATAATTTGGCCTACATAAAACAGCACCGCCTGCATTCAAACTATCATACACATCCGCATATAGTTTTAATGTTTCATTATCAGGATCTGTAAAGAACCATGTGGGATCATAATTTATTTGTGGAACTGTTGACTTAAAATTATAAACGGATACAACATCTTCATAATCTTTTTCATGTCTTTTCAGATACTGAACTATTTGCATATCCTGACTGATCTTATTGAAATATGACAAACACAGCGGAAAAAGCAAAATAAGCATCAAAAGCTTGATCACATAATTACAGTTCATCAAGAAAAAATGGTAATTCTTCCCTTTTATAAGATCTGGCAGTTTTTCAAAATGAAGCAGCAAAACAAAAAGAAAAACCACCAAAACAAACAAACCAACCTGCAGCATATAGCCACTCATCAATTGTTGGATCATAGGAATTGTCCTTGAATTCACATTCCCCACAACAATCATAAATAAGAAACTCAATGTCATGAAGGCAAGAACCATATCGATCAACAATGTTTTCAAAAACAAAAAGACCATACATCTAAAAGAAGATACTCCATTCAGCTTAAGAATGGCCGTTTTTTTCTGTTCATTAGAAACAATATAAAACAAAATCATCAAAAAGCTGAACATAGAAACCGTAAACAATAACCGAAATTTATTTGAAATCTCACTTTCCAGATCATAACGTTCAGAAACATAATCGTTGATACCAATAATATGATCCTGATAATCCTTTTCTAATTTCATAATAGCTTGATTCAATGCAAATTCATCCTCGGCAATGATTTTATACGATTTACTCAGCGGATATT
>CAMEIZ010000152.1 GCA_945919165.1 uncultured Traorella sp. | reverse complement strand
ATCTTTAATAAAAAATCATTATGGATTAGTACTCATGCCTTTTATTCTTTTAGCAATCAGTTTTCAAAATGTTTGGCTGTTTTGGGCGAATAATCATTCAGATGATGGTTTTTATTTATCTAAAATTGCTGATTATCCTTTTATGGCTGATCCTTTTTATACGAATATGGCGAATGGATTTAGTGATTATAACAATCGTATAAATTCTTATATTGTGAATACATGGGAATTGGAAGCTTCTGTTTTTACCTATCTTTTTCATATCAGTGCAACGGTATATACACGTTTCTTTTTGAATTTATTTAATTCATTTATTTTAGTGAATACAATATATGCACTGGCTCGAAAAGTTTACAGTCAAATTACGGATAATCAAAATAAAATATCATTTCTTCAAATTGCTGCAATTATTGTGATATTCTTTTCCTATAATTCCTATGCTTTGGAAAGCTATGGATTATTAACAGGAAGTGATTTATGGCAGTTTAATTCTGCAATGTATCTGGCATCTTCTATTATAAGAACTAGTGGTATAGCCTATTTGGTAATGCTGTTTTGTGATACAAAAAGAATTACTTGCAAGGAAATAATAATTGCTATTTTTGTTTCAATAGCTTTCATGTCAAAATCTTCAATTTCACTTCCATTTATTATTTTGACTGCATTTTCATTTTTTGTTGTATATTTATTTGAAAAAGATAGAAAATATAAAATTCTTTCCATTATAATGATTATTGCATTTTCTTTATTATCGATTTTTTTAGATAATCACAGTAATGTGGATTCGCTTCTTTTACAATTCTTTTTTACAAATTTAAAGTCATTAGCTGTAATCATTTCTATTGTTGTTATTTTATTGAGTTTTCTTTCAAAATCAAAGATCATTTACAGAATAAATTTCATGATTATCGTGATAGGCATTTTTATGCTTGTTCCGGTTTTCAATAATGTTTTTGAAACAATTTCGGTTTATTCTTTTGTAGCATCTCGAATGTTGACAGGCTTTATGTATACCATTTTTATCCTGGCAGCTATTTATTCTGCTATTTTTATAATTGAAAAATTTCATTTTTTACTGTCATTTTTAATTTCTTCAATAGTTACCGTTTTTTTAATTTTTACATCTTTTCAAACTTATTATTCATTAATTCCTGATATATTGGATAATTATCAGGTTTTGTTGAAAAATCCTGATTTTATACCAAACTCAACGGTGATCTTATCAGAAAAACTGAATGATCTATCAAAAATTAATGATCTCTATATATTAAGCCCTTATTTAACTTATGTGAACAATCGAGCTCACACCTTGGCAGTATCCTTAAGATTTAATGCTCCATATATAAAAGTTGTTTCTGCTCTTGATCGATATGGTATTGATGGTATGATTGAGTATTCAGACTTTGATTCTGATTTTCAAAATATATATGACGAGTTTTCTGTTAATCCAACAGAAGAGAATTATTTGCAGATTAGTCAGTTCTTAAAAAATAATTATATAAATTGTTTAATTGTTGAGAATGAAAAAAGCGTTGATTTGCTGAAAGAATTAGGTTATTTCAGTATAGATTCGGTTGATGATCAGATAAATAACAAGAAATACTTTATTCTCTTTAATGAAGAACAATAAATATATCAGCTCTATACAGAATGAAAAAATTCATGTATAATATTCGCGATTGAATGGAGATTTAATATGAAAAAAGTATTAGTTGTTATTCCTGCTTATAATGAAGCACTCAGTATTGCTTCTGTTGTTGAGGATATTCAAAATAAAGCACCTGATGTTGATTATGTCATTATCAATGATGGTTCAAAAGATAATACCATGGAAATTGTAGAAAAGAATGGTTTTCATTGTATTGACAGTTATTTAAATCTTGGCTTGTTTGGTGCGGTTCAAACGGGATTTAAATATGCCCTTGAAAATGGTTATGATGTAGCTATTCAGTTTGATGGCGATGGTCAGCATGATGCAACTTACATACCAGAATTAATCAAAGCGATTGAAGATGGAAACAATATCGCTGTGGGATCTCGCTTTGTTACTGAAAAAAAACCTTTTACAGCTCGTATGATTGGAAGCCGTCTAATTAGCTTTGCAATTTTTCTAGTCACTGGTAAAAGCATTAAAGATCCAACAAGCGGATTTAGAGCGTATGATCGCAGTGTCTTAGAAAGTTATGCGTTGGATATGAACAATCCCCCTGAACCGGATACACTCGTCTATATGTTACGAAAAAAGAAAATAATTCAAGAAGTACAAGTACAAATGAAAGAAAGAGAATTTGGTGAATCCTATTTGAATTTATCGAATACAATTAAATATATGAGCAGAATGCTGATTTCTATTTTATTGATTCAGCCATTCAGAAAGGTGTAAGCTATGAGTTTTCAACAACAATGTTTTTTTATCGCAGCCAGTATTTTTACACTTGTTTTCATTATTTTTAAGATTCGAAAACATAAGTTAAATATTGATGATTCCATTGTTTGGATACTGTGGTCACTTTTGCTTTTAATCTTTAGTCTTTTTCCTTCATTTGTCGCAAAAATATCCAGTATGCTTGGATTTATGTCTTCTAGCAATTTTATTCTTTGTCTATTTGTTTTCTTTCTCTATATCATCGTATTTTCTCAGAATATTAAAATTTCAGAATTAAAACAAAAGAATACCGAATTGATTCAAAAACTCAGTTTAAAAGAATATCAGAAAAAGAATGAAAATCTATAAAACAGGTGAAATCTCAAAATTAGCGAATGTTACTGAAAGAACCATTCGTTACTATGATCAAATAGGGCTTTTAAAGCCTTCTTTTGTATTGGAAAATGGATACCGTCAGTATACAGAACAAGATTTGATGAAACTCCAACAGATTCTTTCTTTAAAAAATTTGGGTTTCTCTTTAGAAGATATTTATCCTTTAGTATTAAAAGATAATCTACAAGATTTTTCTGAATCAATTGACTTACAGCTCAATCTTGTCACTAAAAAAATTGAATCATTAACTGTTTTAAAAGAAACTTTGATGAATACCAAACGACTGCTTGATCATAATGAAATCAACAAAGAAAAGATTTTAGATTTGTTACAGCTATCGAATTATGAAAATGAATTATTAGATCAATATCGTACCAGTAAAAATCTTGATATACGTATTCAGCTTCATGAAAAATATTCAGTAAATCCTCAAGGGTGGTTTGATTGGCTGTTTTCACAAATTGATTTTTCTTATTCGAATCGTATTTTAGAAGTAGGATGTGGTAATGGAGTTTTATGGGATAAAAAGAAACTGAATTTAAGAAATCGTGAAATCTTTTTAAGTGATGCATCAAAGGGTATGATTGAAGATGCAAAATCAAGATTAAGTGATGATTTTAGTTTTATGGTTTTTGAATGTGAATCGATTCCTTTTAAAAAGAACTATTTTGATTTGATCATTGCTAATCATGTTTTGTTTTATCTTAAAGATGTGCAAAAGGGACTAAGAGAAATAAAGCGTGTTTTAAAAGATAAAGGTGTTTTTTATTGTACAACTTATGGAAAAAATCATATGAAAGAGATTACTGAACTCGTTCAAGAATTTGATGAACGGATAGTTTTATCAAGGAATTCTTTATTTGATCAATTTGGTCTTGAAAATGGTGAGAATATTTTAAAAAATGAATTTTCTTTTGTTGAGAAGAAAATGTATGAGGATCATCTTGAAGTCACTGACACTCAGCCTTTAATCGAATATATTATGAGCTGCCATGGTAATCAGAATGAATTATTGAAAAATAAACTTAATGAATTTAAATCTTTTTTAGACGATAAAATACATAAAAAAGGATTTATTTATATCACAAAAGAAGCCGGATTGTTTATCTGTAAAAAATAAAAATATCTATTGACCATTACGT
>CAMEIZ010000151.1 GCA_945919165.1 uncultured Traorella sp. | reverse complement strand
GTGCGGTATCAGGGAAAATGAAACTGACGCCATTGAATGGATGTATGAACATGGTGTTCGTTTAGCCAGTCTGTGCTGGAATGATGAAAACTTTTTGGCTACTGGTGTAAAAGGAAATCCTCTGATCGGACTGAGTGAAGCCGGTAAAAATGTTATTTTAAAGATGGAACAGCTTCATATGATAATCGATGTCTCTCATGCAAATGAAAAAACCTTCTGGGATATTATGAATACCTCAAAAGGTCTTGTCTTTGCAACTCATTCCAATGCCAAAACACTTTGTAATCATCCAAGAAATCTCACTGATGAACAAATTAAAGCGATTGCCAAAAGAAAAGGCTTGATTGGACTCAACAGCTGTGCTTATTTTGTACATGAAGATATTCATAAAGCCGATGTCAATGAACTGGCACATCATGCCGCTTATATCAGAGATCTTGTCGGAATTGATACGCTGGCTTGTGGCTTTGATTTTATGGATTTCTTTGAAGATGATAACAGAGATTATGTATTAAAAGGTTTAGAAAATGCTTCTCAAACCCAAAATTTTCTGACTGCTCTTCAAAAAGAAGGCTTCAGTGATGAAGATATTCAAAAAATATGCTATCAGAATGTAATAGAAAAAATGAGCGGGTACCTCTTGTAGGACCCGCTTGCATCTTTATTATACCATAATTTCACAAAAAGAATAGACTATTTCTATCGAGAAACTCTTGTATAATAAGAGTATAGAGAAGGAGGGATTTTGATGAAAGTCCAAATCTACGGAAAAAATATTTCAATTACTCAAGGAATGCAGGAGAAAGTGGAGAATAAGCTGAAATTCCTTGACAAGTATTTCATCATTGATGATAATCTGACAGCGAATGTGGTCGTAAAAGTTCACACCAATGATGTAAAGGTTGAAATTACCATTCCAACAAAACTGGCTGTGTTAAGAGCTGAGGTGACACATAAAGATTTCTATGCAGCTGTTGACCTTGCAATTGACAAGCTGGAGGATCAGATTCGAAGACAAAAAACCCGCTTAGAGCGTAAACATAAGGATAAACTGGCTTTGGCCTTCTTAGAAGATGAAGATACATCTGAAGAAGATGTTTTAGTAAAAACAAAGTCCATTACATTAACAGAAATGGATCTGGAAGATGCAATTATGCGCATGGAAATGCTGGGTCATGACTTCTTTATTTACAAGGATGAAGAAACTCATGAAATCAATGTTGTCTATGCACGACATGATGGAGGATATGGCTGCATCGAAGTAGAATAATCAAAACGGTTCAATGAACCGTTTTTTCATACATTTTTCTGATTTTGATCATTTTTATATCATAGACAAACAGGTTTGTATTGACTATAATAGTAGCATGGTAAAAATTGACAAGAAATATCAGCGTTATGCTGACATAGCCGCTACATTTGCATCAGGTGTCTTTTCATTTATTGTGGGAGTTGTTGTATTAAAAGCTGACTTAAATGATTATTACTTATTCATTTACCTGACAGCTTCTCTGCTTATGATCACCTCTTTATTACATATTATCAATGGTGTTCGTAAAAAAGACTCTAGAAAAGACTTTTTTGTTCGTGCTTTAATTGAATTTGTTTGTTCTGTCATTATTTTGACATTTCCGAAAATACCTCTTCAGATGCTGTCTGTCATTTTCTGTATTTATATGTTTTTAACTTCACTTGTTTATCTGATCAATTATTTTTTAATGAAGAAACAGCATATTAAGGATAAATCTTTATTGATTTCCATTCTTTCATTTATGATGAGCATTGCTTTCTTTATTTCCTTTAAAGCTCAGCGTATTCTCAGTGTTTATTTTATTGGTGGATATTTTCTGCTTTGGGGTTTTTCGATGATGATGAATGCATTGATTGATCTTTTTTTCAGAAAAATTGATAATCCTAAAATACGTTTATGTTTGCCTGCAATTATTGACTGTGTCATTCCCAGTATGTGGCTAAATCGCATCAATCGTTATTATAATGAAACAAAGCATACAGAAATCTTAGAAGTAAGAAGCAATGAACCCTCTGATCTTCAGGTACTTATTCATGCCTCTCATAATGGTTTTAACAGCTTTGGACATGTTGATTTAATGTTTGAAGGAACCATTTATTCCTATGGTAATTACGATGGCAGAAGCGAACGCTTCTTTACCATGATCGGAGATGGTGTTATGTTTAAAACAACCGATCGTGATGCTTATATCAAGTTCTGTCTGAAACGCTGTCATAAAACCCTTTTTGTTTATGGTCTTCGTCTTAATGAAGAACAGAAACAAATCGTCCGTGATCATATCAATCAGATCAATCAGATTGCCATTCCCTGGGATCCGGAATTTGTCCATCGCCCTTTAGATAAAAATGCACCCAGCATTGATCTGCACGTTCATCAGATTTATAACGAAGCAAAAGGAAAACTTTACAAATTTAGCCAAGGTCCTTTCAAAACCTATGATGTCTTGAGCAGCAATTGCGTACGATTTGCAGATATGATTATCGGTAAAAACATCGTTATTTTAAAAATGGTAGGCTTTATTACTCCCGGTACCTATCTGGATTATTTTGAAGGAGAATACAAGCGTTCTTCCAGCAATGTTGTCAGTAAAGATATTTACAGCATCTATAATTATGATATCGGCGAAGAGGATGAAAATGATCCTTATAAAGATTTCGATTAAAAAGTCATGGAATCCCATGACTTTTTCTTACATATTTTTGATGAAAGCCTTATAGCCTAAATAAGCTTCATACACATCCACCTTAGAAACAGCTTCCCAAGGAGCATGCATATTCAAAACAGCAACTCCGGCATCAACAACTTCCATGCCATATTGAGCAGAGATATAGGCGATTGTTCCTCCGCCTCCCTGATCTACACGACCTAACTCACAAGTCTGGAAGCTGACATTTTCTTTTTCCATCGCATTGAAAACTTCAACCAGATATTCAGGATTGGCATCATTGCTGCCGCCTTTTCCTCTCGCACCTAAATACCTGTTGTAACAGAGTCCTTTACCAAGGAAAGCAGTGTTTTTCATTTCATTTACACCTGGATAATTTGGATCATAACCGGCTGATACATCGCTTGACAGCATTTTTGAGTTTGTCAGACATCTGCGAAGATTCAATTCTGAATACTGATCAGCACAATTCATCAGCTCTGCCACACTGTTTTCAAAAAATTTTGACTGTGCTCCGGTTGCCCCGATACTGCCGACTTCTTCTTTATCCGTTAATAAACATACACTTGTTCTATTTGGTGTTTCACTGTCCAATAAAGCTTTTAAAGAAGTATAAGCACAAACACGATCATCATGTCCATAGCCTAAGATCATGGAACGATCCAGTCCAAGATCTCTTGCTTTGCCGCTAGGAACAATTTCCAGTTCAGCTGTTCTGAAATCAGCTTCTTCAATATTGTATTTTTCTTTTAATAAATGTAAGATAGCTTCTTTTGATTTTTCTTTTTCAGCCTTAGCATCCGGAATAGAACCAAAAGTCAGATTCAGATCTTCTCCTTCGATAACCTTAGCGGCTGTTTTACTCATCTGATCAGCAGATAAATGAATCAAAAGATCACTGATCATGAATACCGGATCATTTTCATCTTCTCCAATTACGACTGGTATTACCGTACCATCTTTCTGAACCACTACACCATGAAGAGCTAAAGGAAGAGTTACCCACTGATATTTTTTAATACCGCCATAATAATGTGTATCCAATAAAACCAGTTCATTATCTTCATATAAAGGATTTTGTTTAATATCAATTCGCGGTGAATCAACATGTGCTCCTAAAATGTTCAAACCTTTTGATAATTCTTCATGTCCTAAATGAAATAAAGCTAATGTCTTATTCATATGAACAGCATAAACCTTATCACCGGCTTTTAGAGTTTCATGATGAGCCATC
>CAMEIZ010000150.1 GCA_945919165.1 uncultured Traorella sp. | reverse complement strand
TAGGAACCAACTCGGATTATCAGAAAATGGCTTATTTAGGTGCCAGTGGTGTAACTTTGCTGATGAGCGATTCCACCAACTCAGGCATTGAGGATTTTTCCATTTCAGAGAAAAAAGTCTCTGAAGCAATCTTAGAAATATTTAAAAAAACACAGGGGCGTTTAATTGTCGCAACATTTGCCAGTAACGTTCACCGTGTAGAACAGATATTAACCAGTGCTGTTGCCTGTGGCCGAAAGGTCTGCATTTTTGGCAGAAGCATGGAAAATGTAGTCACAATTGCCAGAAAGCTGGGCTGGATTAAAGTTCCAGATCAGTATTTCTTGACTCCGGATGAGCTGATGCGCATGCCGGAAGATAAGATCTGTATTATCTGTACAGGATCTCAGGGTGAACCTTTGGCAGCTTTAAGCCGTATTGCTCAGGGTACTCACCGCTATATCAAGCTGATGCCCAATGATACCATTGTATTCTCCAGCAATCCTATCCCGGGAAATGGAGCCAGTGTCAATCAAGTTATCAATAAACTATTCCGTGCCGGTGCCAATGTTTTAACAAATTCCATTTTTAATAATCTTCATACTACAGGTCATGCTTCTCAGGAAGAACAGAAGCTGATGCTGCAGCTGATCAAACCAAAATATTTCATGCCGGTGCATGGTGAATACAAAATGCTGCGTCAGCATAAGCAGACAGCAATTCAGACCGGTATCAAAGAAGAAAACATCTTTACTTGTGCCAATGGTGATGTTTTGGTTCTGCGTAATGAAGAAGTCTTTGAAACTACTTATCGTATCCCTGCTGATGACATTTATGTCGATGGCAATGATATCAGCGGCTTAAGTACAGCCGTATTAAAAGATCGTAAAATTCTGGCTGACAACGGAATGTGTTCCGTTATTGTCTGCATTGACTCACGAACAAACTCTATCCTTTGTCGTCCTGTCATTGTATCAAGAGGCTTTGTCTTTATCAAAGATAGTCAATCTCTTCTTAAAGAAGCCGAAGTTGTTGTCTATACCGCGTTAAAAGAAAAAATGCAGACCAAGACAACATTCAATGATATCAAAAATACCATTCGCGGCTCATTAGAACCATTCCTTTACAATAAAACGCATCGAAATCCGATTGTAATCCCGGTTATTTTGAATTCAAAGGAAGCTATGGAACAGATGCAGCAGGCCCGAGCTGCCCGATTGGCAAAAAACAATAATCGAAAGGAAGGCTAACTTCCTTTTTTTCTGACTTTCTTTTTTATCAGAAAAATTGTAGAATAGAACCATGAAAAAAATAGTAAAATTGATTGGAATTATCTTTCTGTTATGTGCTTTAGGTGTTAGTATCCTCGTCTATGGAACAAAAGTCAGTGTAAATTCATTAAGTATTGTGAATCAAAAAATCGTGACTTCCAAAATAAATGACTCACAAGATGGTTTGAAAATTGCTTTTATCAGTGATCTTCACTATAATCACTTTATGAATCAAAAACGGCTGGAAAACATGATAACAAAAATCAATGCTGCCAAACCGGATATCATCCTTTTTGGCGGTGATGTCTTTGATGATCCTTCCACTTATGAAATCAGTGATGAAACAAAAAACGAGCTGTGTGATTTACTAAAATCATTAAATGCAGAATATGGAAAATTTGCCGTATTGGGAGAAGAGGATCATGACAGCAATGTCAGTGAATGGATTGAAGATTTTCTTTTTCAATGTGATTTTGAATTACTTCAGAATGAGCATCTTTTATTATCTAAAAATGAAACTCTGATGAATCTGGTTGGCATTGATTCGCTGATTGGCGGCAATCCAGATATTGAAAATGCTTTTGACAATGTAGATACTTCTCTTTTTACAATCGTACTGACACATGCCCCTGATCTTGTCACCCAGCTTCCTTACAGCGGTATTGATGTGACATTAGCTGGTCATTCCCATGGCGGTCAGATCGCTCTGCCATTTTTTGGTACTTTTACCAGTATTCAGGGTGCTGAAAAATATTCCAAGGGAACCTATCACATCAATAACATGGAATTGATTGTTTCAAATGGGCTTGGAACTAGCCAAAAAGATATTCGGATCTTTGCAGATCCTCAATGCCACATATTACGATTAGCTTTACAATAGGAGGTTTTATGGAAACAAAAAAAATTGGAAATCGCATTATTGCCCGTCTTGATAAAAAAGAAGAAGTCCTGGATGCTCTTCATAAAATTGCCGGTCAATATGACATTCGCCTAGCCAGTGTTCAGGCTATCGGAGCTACTAACCATGTCAAGATCGGCCTTTTCAACACTGAAGAAAAAAAGTATTATTCCAACGTTTTGGATCAGGATATGGAAATCACTTCCCTGATTGGCAATATCACCAGAAAAGACAATGAGATTTATCTCCATTTACACATCAATGTCGCTGATGAAAATCAACGTGTATATGGCGGTCATTTAAATGAATGTGTCATCTCAGCCACTCTTGAAATGTTCATTGATGTCATAGACGGCTCAATTGAGCGTCAGTTTGATGAAAACATCGGCTTAAATTTAATGAAATTTTAAAAAAACGAATCCATTCGTTTTTTTTTTGAAACTTTTTTTATATAATCAGCAATATTTTGAGTGAGGTGAATAACATGATCGATCCAAAAACCTTGTTAACATTTGATAAGCTGTATTCAGACACCTACCAGGATGTTTTAACCTATGTGATATGTCATTGTTCAAACATTGAAGATGCCAAAGATATCGTTCAGAATATTTATGTCGAAGTCTTAAAAAAACTGGAAAAAAATAATCCCTTCATTCAAAACAAATCTTATTTAATTGGCATTGCCAAAAACAAGATCAATCAATATTACCGCTTTTCTTACAAAACAAAAATCATTTCATTATTTTCCAAAAAAGATGATTTTATGCTGATTGATCACATTCCATCAGAAACAGATATTGAAAAAGACTTTATCATTCATGAAGATATTGAATTTATTTGGAACTTTCTAAAAAAGAAAAAAAGCATTGTCCCAAAAATCTTCTATCTGTATTATTACATGGGTTTAAGCATCAAGGAAATATCACTTCAACTCAATATCAGCGAATCCAATGTTAAGAATTATTTGTACAGAACACTCAAAGAACTAAATGAACTTATGAAAAAAGGAGAAAAAAATGTCAGATAGAAAAACAATGAAACAAGTTTTTGATCAGCAGTTCAACGCTGAAATGCTTCAAGAACAAATTTTGTCTCGCTATGAAAAAAACAAAAGAAACCAAAAAAGAACAGTTGGGTTTTCACTAGCTTTCATAACCATTTTCATGTTGATGATAAGTACACAATTCAAACAAAATTTTAAAGAAAATGAAGATCTGATTAATATTAATCAAGTAAAAGAACCAAGTGCAATGCGACTTGATTTAGATGTGAAAATAGTAGATGCCCATTCATTACCTTATCATGAAATATTTGATTCCATTAATCTGACGCATTATTATCTTTCAAGCAATATGGAATTATATGGAAGAAGTGATATAGAATCATCTGTTTATGATCAGCTTGTGCAATATGAGAAAATTTATCATAATACCCAAAATGATAACTGGATTAAAATAGCTTATTCAGAAGAACATCCACCTGTTCGAGACTATTATTTTAAAAACAAACATGCGGTTTCAAAAATCAAAGATGTGGAAATGATCATTTATCAATATGAAAACTCCTACATGGTTCAGTTCCAATATAAAAATCTTTATTTTGACATTGAAACTTATGGACTTACTCAACCTGAACTGATCGCTCTTTTAAAATCTATGATTCAATAAATACAGCCATTTCAATTCGAAATGGCTGTATTTCATCTGCGCCCCTGGATTAATTTATAAATTGTTAATATGAAAGCTGCAACATTGATACAAATACAATAAACCGGCATCATCACACTCATAAATCAT
>CAMEIZ010000149.1 GCA_945919165.1 uncultured Traorella sp. | reverse complement strand
CTTTCAACTACTTCATCGATATTTAAATAAGAAGTATCAATTTCGATTGCATCATCTGCCTTTTTTAAGGGTGAATGCTCACGATGCATATCCTGATAGTCTCTTTTTTCGATATCTTGAATAATCTCTTCACGATCAAATTGGATGTTTTTTTCAATATACTCTTTTATTCTTCTTTCTGCTCTAGCACTGCTGGATGCAACAAGATAAATTTTTAATTCAGCATCTGGTAAGACAACCGTACCGATATCTCGCCCATCAAGAATAAATCCTTTTTGTTTTGCGATATTTTGCTGCATATCAACAAGACATTCGCGTACTCTTTTTAATTTGCTGACGGCACTGGCTCCCATTGATATTTCATTAGTTCGAATCTTTAATGTTACATCTTCATGATCAATATATACATGATCATTTGAATCAAAAGAAATATTCATCGATAGAATCATTTTTACTAATTGTGCTTCATCATCAAATTCAATTCCGGATTTTATTGCTTGATAGGCCACACAGCGATACATAGCCCCAGTATCCAAATGTGAATAGCCAAGCATGGCAGCACATTTTTTGGCAATGGTGCTCTTTCCTGCAGCACTTGGACCATCAATTGCTATATTGATTTTCATAATTTCTCCTTATCATTAGCTTAATTAAATTCTGCCGCCGTTTTTTAATATCATATAGATTGTTGCACCTATCACTGCAAGTAGTGCAATAACCAGAAATATCAGTATCATATTCAAAAGGCGATTTGTCTTATCAATGCCTACAGAAAGATCATTCAATTCTTCTTCCTGCTGATCAATTTTAATTTTCATTTGCTGAGTTTGTTCATTGAGAAGTTGAATGTGATCTACATGATCAGAGTATACTTTTTGATTTGGCAATAAATCTTGTTCATTTTGATGTTCTTTTACTTCTTGATCATTTATTTCCGGTTCAACTTTACTAACCATCATACCTTCATGATCATCTTCATTCAGCAATTCTTGAATTTGCATAGCAATTTGTTTTTTTGACTGAATGATAGTATTTTCATCTACTTTAGGTTTTTCTTCAATGGTCTTTACATAATCCTCTCGCTTTAAACGTGTTGGATTCTTTAACTGATTTAAAATATCTACTTCTGTGATTTCACTGTGGAGGAGCCCTTTTTCTTTATTATATTGTTTTACATCACGAATAAGATCATCCATATATTCGTTGATAAATGTATCAGAATCATTTTTTGGAAGTTTGATTTCTTTTTCTCGTTTTGGCTGATCATCAGTAATATCAAGTTTTTTAAAAACTGTAGGTATTGTTTTTTCTGTATTATTTTCTATTGGTTCATATTCAATCTGACTGCGAAGTTTTTCATACTTTTCAACTCTTGATAGTTTTTCCATAATAGCCTCCTATCATTTCTATTATACCAAAATTCAATCTCAAAGGATATGATTATTCTGTGCTTTTATACAGTAAAGGATAGTTTTTTCTATCAATCTTCAAATATACTATAATACCAGCTATTAATATAGCACCTAAAAATGCGATAAACATCCAAACTTTCGAAAAACTAAACATTACAATCAACATACCAATACCAGTATTTCCTATTGAAGAGAGGATACTCGCTGTTATATTTTGAATGGATATAATTCTTCCGCGATGTGTAGATGGAATTCTTTTTGTTAAATAAGGAGTTGATGAAATCGTGCACAGGATTTCACCGAACGTAAAAAATACCATCGAGATACAACAGATATAAAACTGATTTTGTATAAAAATATATGTTGCGAGTGAACAAATCTCAAGAACATTTCCCAAAAGCATGCGATGTAAATCAAGACAATTGGCAAACCATTTTGTAAGCAAAGGTGTTGCTAAAATAACCACCGCAGCATTAATACTAGTTAAAACGCCAAACAAGAAAGCTCCATTTTCAGAAAAAATACTTTCAAGATGCAAAGGAATTAAGAAATTAAACTGTGAATAAATAATACCGCTAATGCTGCACAGCAGAAAATAGATCAAAATAGATTTACGTTTATTCAATATTGTGAAAATACTTCCCTTTTCATCCTTTTCATAAACATTATTTTGAATACTTGTATCTGAGATTTTTAGATCCTTTACAAAGAAGAAAATGAGTATTGTTGATAACAAAACTGAAAAAGCACTTATAAAAAAAGCAAGCCAAAGATAAGAATTAAACAACAATCCACCAATCATGGGTGCTAAAACAAGTCCCAGATTCATTGCTAAATAATTTAAAGAATAAGCTTTTTCTCGATCTTTATAAGTTGTAAGATCTGCTACTAGAGAATCATAGCTAGGACCTTCCATTTGTTGAAAAATGCTTCCAATAGCATAAATGATAACAGTGAGCATTGAAATCTCTGTACAACCGGCTAAAAAAAAGCAGATTACTGAAATAAAATCAAAAAAAACAATCATCATTTTTTTATTAAACCGATCAGCTAATTTTCCTCCTAATAGATTACAAGGAATCATGATAAATGACATGATCATCATATAAAGTCCAATTAAATCAGCACTCATACCTAATTTACTCTTAAGAATAAGTGTCATCATCGGCCATATAAGTGATCCCATAGAAGTGACAACTTTGCCAAAAGCTAATATGTAAATTTCTTTTTTTAATCCCGTATACATGTCAAAAAGTTTTATAAATCTGTGCATGCGTACATTCTATCATAAAAATTAAAAAAAAAGAATCATTTCTGATTCTTTATTCCTTAGCTCTTCCTGAATACTTACCATCAGCAGTTGAAACGAGTACCATTTCTCCTTCATTAATGAAAAGTGGAACACGAATGTTTAGACCAGTTTCTAAAACAGCATTTTTTTGAGCACTGGTAGCTGTATCACCTTTTACACCAGGTTCTGCTTCAGTAATTTGTAAAGCAACCTTATCAGGCAGGATAACACCTAATACTTCTCCTTCATACAATGAAATATTTACATTTGAATTTGGCTTGATGAAATTTAATTCCCAAGTTAAGCGTTCCATTGGAATTTCAAGCTGTTCATATGTTTCATTGTCCATGAAGATGCAGTTTGTACCATCATCATAAAGAAATTGCATTTCTCTTTTATCAATGTGTGCCTGTTCAACCTTATCTCCGCCTGTAAATACCAAATCAGAAATTGTACCAGTACGAAGGTTTTTAGTTTTTGCTTTAACAATCATCTGACGCATAGCTGTCTTGTTGTGAGAAATGTCAAGCACGACATAAATGCCGTTTTCATATTCAATTGTAATTCCTGGTTTTAAATCATTGACAATAATCATACCTTTACTTCCTTTCAAATATCCTCTTTAATTGTAATGAAAATAAGAATTTTGTCAATAGTGATTATTTGATGGAAAAGCGATGATTACACCCCATATTCACAACGCATATAAAGAAAAGTGTCATTAAAATAAGGATCTGATCTTTACTGAATCTGATATGAAATAAATAATAGATTAAGCAAATCAACAAAGTGAATGAAAATGTAAAAAGAATGTCTTTTATTTCTATCAGTTTTTTGTTTGATTCGTAATACTGAACACACATGAGCTCAAAAATATAAAAAAGAAAAACAATTCCAAGAACATTCCATGAATAAAATTCAACTAAAACAAATGGCAGTAATAAGATCAAAAGAAGTAAAGCAGGAATGATTTTTTTCATATTACTAGTATGCTAGTTTTAAAGTTTCATATTCAATAGATTCAATGCATAAATAAACATCATCATATAAAATTTTTATATTTCTAATAAAAGATGAAGTTTTAATTTCAGCTATACATTGCGTTTCTTCATAATCTACGCTTGCATAAAAATCTTGTTCTTCATAAGTGAAGTTTTCAGTTTTATTATGATAAAAATCACTTTTTATCCGCTGAATTATTTTTGTTTCAAATGCTTCATACTCAGCATCATACTCTTTCAACATCAGAATAAAAGAAGGATTCAAATCAAAAATGAAAGAAATG
>CAMEIZ010000148.1 GCA_945919165.1 uncultured Traorella sp. | reverse complement strand
GATAATTAAAGACATTATTGACATTTTAGAATTGAGTTCAAATTAAAGGAGTGTTTGAATATGTTTTTTTTGTTTATTCTAGGAGCTTTGCTTATTTATTTCATCTATCTGTATAATCAATTCATAAAAGTTCACAACAAAATAGAAGAAGCTCTTTCAGATATCGATGTTGCACTTTCAAGAAGATATGCAACGCTGACAAATCTGGTGGAAGTTGTGAAAGGATATGCGAAACATGAAGCTTCTGTTTTTACTTCTATTGCACAAATTCGTCAAAATCCTTCAATGCAGGAAAGACAAGATGTGGATATCCGTCAGATGAAAACAGCTGTTCAACTCATTGCGCTTAAGGAGAGTTATCCTGAACTTAAAGCCAATGAACAGTTTCTCTCTCTTCAACATGCTATTTTTGATTTAGAAGAGCATCTTGCAGCATCAAGAAGAATGTATAACTCCAACGTCAGCATGTATAATGATCTTGTTTTATCATTTCCAAGCAATTTGATCGCGAATATGATCCATGCTGAAAAAGAAGAATACTTTGAAGCCGATGCAGAAGAAAAAAATAATATTCTCATTCATATGAAGTAATATCATCTTACCCAAAAAAAGGATATCGTTCATGTTGAACCATATCCTTTTCTTTATTTTTCTGCATGACATCCAATTACCCACACCAGACACTTTGACCTCTTAAATCATTAGAAGAGCTACTGTAGGTTCTATCCTCATCATCCTCTTATGATTGAAAAAATGAAAAATGTTCAAGAAGTTTGACACACTCATTAACCATAATACCGGTAGTTGCCATGGTAAAAACTGATCCGATACCAACTACTCCGCCCATCAGCCAACCTCCTGCCAATAATAATACGTCAAATAATGTACGAATCACTTTATATGAAATATTGGTTCTTCTGACAATTCCATATGAAATCGCGTCCATTTGATTCATACCCTTTCGTACTTTAATCATCAGAGCATAAGTCACTACAAAACAAAGCTGTCCTGCCACAATCGCTAATAGACGAATCAGCATAGACATTTCATTGATGTGAACATGAACAAACAGATGACTAAAGAAATCAATGGAATAACCAACACTCAAGGCATAAACAATGGTCATCCAGCCAATATCTTTTCTTGATAAAAGTAAGGCTATGATTAACACAATAATATTATAGATTCTGGAAGCTGTTCCTAATGAAACATCTAACGCACAGTGAAGTCCATCTACAAATACCGTGATCGTATCAGATCCCAAATTCGCCTGAACAAATAAAACAACACCGAGTCCTGTTAAAAGAATGGCTATAATGATAACAATCAATGATCGAACAAAATCTTTCATTAATCTAAATCCTCACCATTGGATGCAATGACTTTTTTATACCAATAGAAAGAATCTTTCCTGCTTCGTTTTTGAGTACCATTTCCAAAATCATCACGATCTACGTAAACAAATCCATAACGCTTGCTCATTTCTGCGCTTGAAGAAGATACCAGATCAATTGGACCCCAGGCACAATAAGCAATGACTTCTACACCATCTAATACCGCTTCTTTCAATGACTTGATATGTTCACGATAGTATTCAATACGGTATTCATCATGAATACTTCCATCACTTTCAACAGTATCCAATGCTCCTAAACCATTCTCAGCAATCAAAAGAGGTTTCTGATAACGATCCCAATACTGGCATAATGAATGATAAAGACCTAAAGAATCCATTCTCCATTCCCAAGGAGTTGGTTTTAAATAAGGATTCTGTTCTCCCTCAAATGGTTTCATTGAATTCTTTGTAGAATCTACAATACGCGTATAGTAATAAGACAAGGCTAAGAAATCCATGGTATGATTTTTTAATAATTCTTCATCGCCCTCTTCCATGACTAAATGAATATTTCTTTCTTCAAAATAACGCAATGCATAAACAGGATATTCACCTCGTAACTGCACATCACTAAAGAAATACTGCATTCTGTTTTTCTTCATGGTCATGACAACATCTTCTGGTTTACAGGTTGCTGGATACATTGTACCATCTGCCAGCATGGTTCCCATCTTGGCATCAGGATCAATTTCTCTGGCTAATTTTACAACTTGAGCACATGCCACAAACTGATTGTGTACAGCCTGATACATTAATTCTTCCATTTTATCCGGCGTTGTCTGATCATCATAAAGACCTAATCCACCAAAAGAAACAGTCGGTACCAGATTGATCTGATTGCAGACAATCCAGTATTTCACTTTTCCTTTATATCTTTCTAACAGCACTTTCGCATATTTCACAAAGAAATCCATCACCTTACGATTAGCAAATCCACCATAAGCTGTAACCAGATGCAAAGGAATATCATAATGCACCATAGTAATGATGGGCTCCATGCCATCTTTGATAATTTCATCAATCAAATCATCATAAAATTTCAAACCAGCTTCATTGGGTTCTTCTTCATCGCCATTTGGGAAAATACGAGACCATGAAATGCTTGTTCTAAAGGTTTTAAATCCCATTTCCTTTAAAAGCGCTAAATCTTCTTTATAGGTATGATAAAAATCAATTCCATAACGTTTTGGATAGTATCCTTCTGTATCAGAAACAGCATTTTTTATACCTTGTAAAGTACCTCCACCTTCTTTTTCAATATGAGCACGATCCAGATTCTTATCATAAACATGAATATCTGAGGTAGATAAGCCTCTTCCATCTACATCATATGCTCCTTCAATCTGGCAGGCGGCAACTGCACCGCCCCATAAAAAATCCTTTGGAAATCCATTTGGTAATTGTTTCATATTTTTTCCTTTCTTTTATATCCAGCCAAAATGCTTACAGGCATGATAAATACCATCATCCTGTACACAATCCGTAATATATGTTGCTTTTTCTTTTAACAGATCTGTTGCATTTCCCATAGCAATTGACATCCAGTCTTGTGAAAACATGCTTAAGTCATTGTTGCCATCACCAAACACAACAACATCCTTAATATTACCGCCCAGTTTTTCCACAATTCTACGAATCCCCACAGATTTATCACATGGTTCTACAAAGATATATTTTGAACCATATCGACACCAAGGTAACTTTTTGAGCGTCATAAGCGTTAACTCATCAGGCTCATGACAAGCAACATATACTTTAAATATCTGATCATACGCTTTTGGATCCAAATTCTCCACAACAATCGTTTTTATATAGCGGTCATTGGTTTCTTCCTCAAATCGACTGCTTGGAGCCAGTCGCCTTGGCTCAAGATCCGGCTGAAACCCCCAAGCAAATCCTTTTTCTTCACATTCCTGAATGAGTTGAATACAAAGATCATAATCCAAAGGCCGTATTTCAATTAATTTATCCTGAAAGACAATTCCATTTCCTCCATCACAAACCATATGATGAATCTTAACCATTTCCATGACAGGCTTCGCCATAGCATAGTTTCTTCCAGTGGCTATGGCGACAAAATGGCCTCTCTTTTTCAACTCTTCAATTGTTTTTTGAGTCGACTTGGGTACATAGAAATCGCTTTTTTCATTAACAACCAATGTACCATCAATATCAAAGAAAAAATATTTCTTATCCATTTTTTTCATCCTTCTTTATGAATTATCCTCTAAAACACTGCTTTCATTTTTTCTTGAATGAAATTCTCTTTAATAGTGATTGCTGATATGTTTTTATTCACCTAAATCTTCACCATTTGACGCAATAACCTTCTTATACCAGTCAAAACTATCTTTTTTACTTCTTTTGCCGCTGCCTTTTCCATAGTCATCTAAGTCAACATAGATGAATCCATATCGCTTACTCATTTCACTGGATGAACAGGAAACAATATCAATAGGGCCCCATGGATAATAGCCAATGACATCGACTCCATCGATGATGGCTTCTTTCATTGCTTTAACATGCTCTCTTAAATAAGCAATACGACGGGTATCATGAATACTGCCATCACTTTCAACCTGATCAAATGTTCCAAAACCATTTTCAGCAATTATTATAGGTTTTTGATAT
>CAMEIZ010000147.1 GCA_945919165.1 uncultured Traorella sp. | reverse complement strand
TTTTCAATTAGTGGCAACACTAGCTCTATTGTCGTTACTATACGCTTTTGCTCAGCAAGAGGAGGTAATGCCCAAACAATTTTCTTTACAGAATCCATATCCACAGTGGGTAGAGCAGTTCCCTTGTAATGCTTTCGAAAGTCTACTGTAGAAAACAAATAATAGAAATACCATTCATCTATTTGAGAAAAAGGAGTATAACCGCCTGTATTTAGATCAATCAAAGAGTCCTGCCCCAAAACGCGCTTTTTGTTAGTAAATACTGCACCTCCATTTTTGGGATAAACGATTGATCCTTTGGAAAACAATTTATATGAATAAGGAGATTTCAAATAGCTGTTTGAATTGTGTAATATAGTTTCATTTCCATAAGAGTTCATATCAGCGACTTTAAAATATGGAATTGTACCTGAACTAGTTAGTTGATGTGGATTTGGAGTTTTTCCAGATCCAAAATAACCAATATCCATTGGATGTATCCATTCCCAACCTTTAGGGATTTCAAAAGGAGCGGTTAATGATAATACTTTATCTTTGACTTTCTCATAAGGCAAATTATCAGAACAATCGGGTCTTAGGGATATTCCCTAACAGAGTATTTGTGGCACCTGTCTATAAATACACTGCTCGCTATGCTGATACCGTTTGTAGGTGTTCTATCCATAAATGGTCTGCTCGCTAAGATTAAACAATTGATCTTTAACCTAAAAAAATGACAGTACATTTACAGATTGTTAGTCAATTTTCTCTAATCAATACTGTCTTTTTCTTTTGTTCTTTTAGTGATAGATTACTTGATCCAAGACGATTTCCCTTGCTTTGTTTTTAATATTGTTTACAAGTTTTATCCACTCCATCGGATCATCTGCTTTAAGTTTTTCATCTACGTTTTCTTGAACTTTTAGTAAGATAATTAACGATTCGTAGAGTCCATTTGCTTCTTCTTCAACTACTTTGATTTGTGAAAATAGCTCTTGTTTTGTCAGTAGGTTGTAGTAAAAGATCTTGTGTTTTTCTTTTAGATAGTCCTTATATTTTCTTCCAAAGAAGCCTATTTGATATTCATTTTGAATGTTTAGTCTTAGTGTCGGAATATCATAATCGCCAATTCTTTCAAAGTTAATTCCCATATTTTTGTTTCCTCCTGTCATCACTATACTCGATGTATCTCTATCAATCGAGAATATAAATGACAGTGTGGCAAAAAGAAAAGACCGCTATCTCTAGCGATCCTCTATGTTTAGACTAACTCTTATCGCAAATCCACCAGGGAAGAAATAAGTGTTCGTCAGATACTCATATGGTGGAGCTTAGGGGGTTCGAACCCCTGACCTCTACGCTGCCAGCGTAGCGCTCTCCCAGCTGAGCTAAAACCCCAAGTGAAATCATTATAACAGAACGTCATAAAAAATACTATCCCCAAATTTAAAATCTATTGCTCTCTTCAAAATAAACGTCAAATTGTACAAAGAAATGGTTGATCTCATCATCCTTGAAACATTCATCATCACTGCATTCATATAAAGGATTGCCGCAAATACCCATCCCAATAACATGATATATCTTCATTATATGACAAACTAATTCTTTCATTTCATCTACAGACATAATGCCTTGATCCCATGTTGTGTGAACCTCATCATTTGATAAAACATCCTTATCAATAGATAAATATACTGGAAGCTTTGGATCTAATACTAAATCTAATTGATGAATCTTTTCGCTTTGCTTTTCATCAATACAAACGATTCGATTTTTATATTCTGTGATAGAATTCTTCTGTTCTTCTGATAGACCTACTAATACAGTTTTTTGAATGTTTGGATGGTGATCCAAAGTATCCAAAATCCATGAACCACAAGAAAGCAAGCCTGAAAAAGCAGGACGTTGCATATCGGAATGATGATCAAAAACAATCAGTTGACAATCTTCTTGAATCTTATCAAGCCATATTTTTGAAAGATAATGATGATTACCGTTATCAATAAAATGAATCCCTTTTTCATCAATACTTGCCAACATCTTTTGAAATTGGCTGCACGCTGTATCATCTGCATATCCGTTTGTTGATGACATTTGTGTACAGTCAATCCATTTTATAGGAATCTGTTTATAGAAATGCTGGCGTTCATAAATTCTGCTGAAATTCATAATTGTGATCATACCATTACCTCTTTTTCATTATACCTTTTTTGTCCTTAACAAGGCAAGTCATGACTTTCATTTAAACAATCATCCTATTCTTCAAAAGGCCTTTATTATAAGCTTTTTTAAAGAATTATTCATAGCAATCAATAACCGATTATGATAAAATTATAAAAGGGTGATTTTATGAATAACTGTAAACTTGTCATTTGTGATATCGATTCTACGCTTATTGTCAAGCATCAGACTTTAACACCGCGTGCTCACAAAGTCATCGACACACTGCTTGATAAGGGGATTTATTTTGGTATTGCCTCAGGCAGACCTTTGTATCAAATACGCGATTCTATTCATTCTTGGGGATTTGAAGATTTTAATATAATCATTGGAATGAATGGTTCATCATTATGGGATTCTCTGCAAAAAAAAGAATCAGAATACTATTTGATGAAAAAAGAATGGATAAAAGAAATCATGGATATGATGTCTCAATATGAATGTAATCCCTCAATTTATCTTGACCATGCTCAAATATTCCAAAAAAATGATGAAACAGCTCAGCTATATGCTTCTCGATCAAATTTACCTGTTAAAATCATCAGTGATCCAAAAGTATTCTATCAAAATGAAACCGCCAAAATCATGTTTCGTGTTGAAGAAGAAGATATGCCCAAAATTGAAAAATGGATTCAAGAACATTCTGAATTACCTTACACCGGTTTTAAAACTCAGCCTGATTTGATCGAATTCTGTGATAAACATGTCAATAAAGCTTTTGCTCTTAAAAAATTCTGTGAAATGAATCGTCTTTCTTTACAAGAAGTCATAGCTTTCGGTGATACATCAAATGATAATGAAATGATTGAAGCTGCCGGATTTGGTGTTTGCATGGCAAATGGAAGTGAAGACACCAAAATGATTGCCGATGCTATTACAGATAAATGCTGTGATGATGACGGCTGGGCTGATTATATGGAAAATCATTTCTTGAAATATCTGTAAACAAACTGTGACAACACAGTTTTTTTATTGTTCAAATGACTCTTTATTTATTTTTGGTTCATTTTTTTAAATTTATGATATAGTTGTTTTAAGGAGGTTTTTATGGAAAAACTTAATCAAATTCGAATTCAGGCTTTACTGGGAAAAGTGGCTGGTTTTATTTTTATTCTGATTGGTTTTTTATCATTTTTAACTTTTTCTTTTTCAGGCATGATATTCTTTTTAATCGGAATCATCATCCTTGTTACTGTTGCTGAACCATTGAATAAAAAATATAAATCAATTTATAAAGCGACAATCTGCAAAGAAGTAGTTGAAAAAATGTTTGATGTTCAAGACTATCAACCTGATAATGGATTCAGTAAAGAATTTGTGAAAAATACTTATTTAATCTCTTATGGCAATACTTATTCAAGTGATGATTATATTCGGGGTTCTTATCAGCAGATACAATTTGAACGAAGTGATGTCTGTATGCAGAATGTCGTATCGGATGGTAAAAACACAACAACGACAACACTTTTTAAAGGAAGCTGGACAGTTTTAACTTATCCTAAGAAAATCACTTCTTATTTGATGATTCGCGAAAAGAAATTTCTCTCTGATTCAAAGCCTGGAGGTCTGTTTTCGAATGCACCGGCAACTGAAAAAGTACGCTTTGAAGATATTGATTTTAATCAAAATTTTGATGTCTTTGCACCAGATCAGCATGATGCCTTTTATGTATTAACCCCTCATTTCATAGAAAGAATCAAGAAGCTTGAGGCTGAAACAGAAGGCAGAATGACAATTGGAATCGTTGATCAAAAAGTCCATGTGCTTTTTGATACCGGACAGAACATCATGGAACCATCACTTCTTAAACCTGTCAGTGAAGAAGATTATCATGTCGTTTGGCAGGAAATTAAG
>CAMEIZ010000146.1 GCA_945919165.1 uncultured Traorella sp. | reverse complement strand
CTCTTCATCCAATTGTTTACGAGTTCCTTTATAAGCCTCATAAGCCTGATGACGAAAGGTTAGCTTACCGCTGTCCCAGGCTACGCAGACATAGTCTGGCTGAATCAATTCCATGGCTTTTTTCAGCATGATAATAAATCCATAAACGGCATTGGTTGGCAGACCGTTGCTGGTCGTCATCGGACGTGTATATTTACTGGCATAATAAGCGCGAAACAGCATCGCGTTTCCATCAACTAATAATATTTTTGACATAGCATTACCTCATTTGTTTTCTATTTTACCACAAAAGCTGTGTTTCTAATAGGAAAGTGATGATTTTTTATCTGATTGCATAATCCTTCTTTTCCAAGCAAATAAAAAAGCTGTCTGGATATCCATTCAGCTTATTCATTCTTTAATCTTGTATAAAATCGAGGCACACGGCTTGTGATACGGCACAGCATATCGTTGTTGATCGTATGGACGCATCGACTCCATTCATCTATTTTTATCTGCTCATTTTGCTGAGAACCGACTAAAGTAATCACATCGCCCTCTTTGACATCTTCGACTTCACTAACATCCACCATCATCTGATCCATGCAGATATTGCCAATGATCGGACATCTTTTGCCATGCACCAATACACACATGTTCTTATTGGAGGCTTCACGCGGAACACCATCAGCATACCCAATACTGCAGGTTGCAATTTTTGTCTGACGATCGCAGATATAATGGCGGCCATATGAAATACTGGAGCCTTTTTCCACTGTTTTGACATAAGAAATATTGGCATGCCAAGAAAGTGCCGGAATGAAATCAGGATGGGAATGAATCGGAATCTGATCATCGCTGGTCACTCCTAAAATTAAAAGACCCGGACGAACATAATCATAGTTCATCTTATAATTCAAAATGCCATAACTATTTTGAATATGACATTTTCCGGGATCAATTCCATCTTTTTTGAGTCGTTTTATTACATCCTGAAACAATTCATTTTGATGAGCTGTATATTTTAGATTCTGTTCATCCTGTTCATCTGCTACACTGAAATGTGAAAAAAGTCCTTCACATTTCAAAAAAGAAAGATCATAAATCTTTTTGATTTCTTCATAATGATCTTCTTCATCCGTATAGCGAATTCCTAAACGTCCCATACCGGTATCTACTTTAATATGACCACGAATCTGAACTTGGTGATGAGCAGCAAATTCATTGAGCTTAACAGCATAATCATAGCTTAAAAAATTTTGAATCAGATCCTCTTCTGCCAAATAATGAAAATGAACACTCGGTGTATAACCCAATATCAGAATATCACCTGTTACACCAACTCTTCTTAAATTCAATGCTTCGTCGACACTGCTTACCGCAAATGTATCAATCCCATGATTCTCTAAAAGCTTTGCGATTACCGTATCGCCATGCCCATAGGCATTTGCCTTCACAACAGCCATGATTTTTGTTGAATCACTAATCAATGCCCGGATTTCTTTCATATTATGAAGAATAGCATTGCGATCAATTCTCACCCATGCTCTTGTATTTGACTGCAGCATATTTCCTCCTATTTGTTTAATGCAAGTTCAATAAGACGGTCAATCAGTTCACTAAAACTGATGCCGATTTCTTTCATCATGCTCGGAAAACGACTGGTAGCCGTCAATCCCGGTATCGTATTCAATTCATTTAAAAGAATGCCTCCATCTTTGCATACAAACATATCAACACGAGTAAAACCGGAACAGTTCATCACGCGATATGCTTTTCTTGCCATTTCCTTTGCACACTCACTTTGTTGCTTGGTGATTCTTGCCGGACAGTGAATGGTTGTCGCATCTAAGGCATATTTTGCATCAAAATCAAAGAAGTCCTTATGCGTTTCAATTTCATCGCACTCGCCAACAATGATTTCATCATTTCCCATAACTGCACAACCAATTTCAAAACCTTCAATGTTCTTTTCAATCAATACCTTACTATCATGATGGAAGGCTTCTTCCATACCTTTTTTAAATTCTTCAAAATTGCGCACTTTACTGATACCATAGCTGCTTCCAGCATTACAAGGCTTGATAAACAAGGTTGAACCCAATTGTTCAACAGCTTTTTCATAAAGTGCTTTTTCATCCTGATAATCATATTTATAAACACAAAGATAAGGTGCACAAGGAATTTGAGCCTTTTCACATAGAATATGTGTAAACTCTTTATCCATTACACAGCTGCTGGATAAAACATTGCATCCCACGTAAGGAATTTGAGCCAGTTCAAGATAACCCTGCAGTGTTCCATCCTCACCATTTTTTCCATGTAAAACTGGAAAAATCACATCTAAATAAAGATGAGTGTGCTGATCATCAAAAAGTACAAGCCCTGTTTTTCCATTCAAACTTAAACATGCTTCAATACACGTTTCATCCTTCCAATGATCATGTTCAATTTTATCATAGTCAGCTTCTGGCAGATAATACCAGTTACCCTGTTTTGTAATACCAATACAGTATATTTCATATTTATTGGGATCACAATTTCTCAGCAAACTGCTGACAGAATGCAGAGAAACACTGTATTCACTGCTCTTTCCGCCAAATATAACACCTAAACGAATTTTTTTCATGAAATACCTCTCCTTAATTCATCCAACACCAAATCAAGATGCATACCACGACTTCCTTTGATCAGCATCATGCAGGTTTTATTCAAATACGGTTTCAAGATCTCTAAAAGAGCCTGTTGTGATTCTACATGCATCGCATTGACACCGGCTTCACTTGCACCTTTTTCAATTTCTTTGGACAATTCACCAATACAAAGCAAAAGATCACAGTCATACTGACTGACAGCCTGTCCTAATTCATAATGAATCTGACGGGTATTGTCTCCCAAATCAAACATATCCCCAAAAACAATGATTTTCTCAGGGCTGTCAAACTGCTGGAAAGTCTCTAAAGCAGCAATTGCACTTTGAGGATTTGACTTATACACATCATTCAATACTTTACATTTACCAATGTTTTCCAACTGAGTACGCCATTTTGTCGGTGCCACCAGGGTAAAACCACGGCGAATCTCTTCTTTGCTCATATTCAGTTCTAACGCACATAAAACAGCTGCCATGCTGTTAAAAGCTTGATGCTTTCCCAGCAATGGAGTAAAGAGTGCATTCATCAGATTGGTTGAAAAAGTAATTCCTTTTTCACTCTGAGTAAAGCTTGTCAGAGAACAGTCATTGTAAAGATTTTCACCATATGAAAAACTCTTTTTCGGCAGTGTATGATGTTTGATCTCTTTTACCAGATAAGGATCATCTCCGTTATAAATCAAAATCGCATCTTTACCAAGTGCATCAATCATTTCACACTTTGCTTTGGCAATATTTTCCTGAGAGCCAAGATTTTCAAGATGAGCAGTTCCAACATTGGTAATGATACCGATGTCAGGACGGGCAATTTCACAAAGCTGTTCAATTTCATGCATATTTTCCATACCCATTTCCACGATTCCAATATCGATATCCTCATCAAAATTTAAAATCGTATAGTTGACACCTACTTCAGCGTTGTAATTACCCTGTGTTTTCATAACCTTATATTTAGCACTTAAAACACCGGCTACCAAATCTTTTGTACTTGTTTTCCCATTGCTGCCGGTAATGCCGATAATCTTAAAGCCACACAAATCACGATAACTTCTGGCCAATTCTCTAAATGCCACAGCCGTATTTTTTACTTTTAAAACACAAATACCACTTGGCACATCTTCTTCATCTTCATTCCACAAAATACAGCTGGCGTTGCTGTCAGCAACCTGCTGTCCAAAACGATGCCCATTCACCTTTTCTCCAATTAAAGGAATAAACAGATCGTTATCTTTTACCTGACGGGAATCAAAACTGACTCCACAGACCATCCGGTCTTCATATTCTCCGCTCCATTCAATACCGAGCATTTTTGCAATTTCACTACATTTCTTATGCATAACCATCTTCCTTTGATTGTACCTTATTATACACCATTTTCTTAGAACATAAAACAAGACTTTTTACAATTCTCAACTTTACATTACAAGAAAAAGGCTCATAAAGAGCCTTATGCGACAATATTGACAATTTTACCTTTA
>CAMEIZ010000145.1 GCA_945919165.1 uncultured Traorella sp. | reverse complement strand
CCGGTTTTCCTTTGATTATTTCTTTTCCTGAAAATTCTAGAATCACTCCATCGTGATCATCAGGTGAAATAAAGCTTTCATGTTTTTCAGCGGTAATTCCTGTCATTGGCTGAAACCAGTGCGTATAATGTGTGACTCCTTTTTCAATTGCCCAATCTTTCATGGCATTGGCTACACAATTAGCAACATTGACATCTAATGTTTGGCCTTCTTGAATTGTTGCTTTTAATTTCAAATAGACATCTTTTGGAAGCTTTTCCTTCATGATTTTGTCATTAAATACCATACTGCCAAATGTATCATTGATTGATTTCATAGTTGTTGCCCCCTTTATAAATAAAAAAAGACACTTAACACAGGGTCAAGCGTCTTTGCTTATATGGTGCTATTATAGGATTGCATGCTTGATTTGTCAATGAAAAGTTTTCAAAGTAATGTAAATTTGTTCATTATTTTCATTAAATTATTTTTTCTTTGTCTTAATCTTTATTATTGTTAATTGATCGAAATATAAATCAAACAATCAAAATCAATATAAAAGTGACTGAAATCAGTCACTAAAATGACCGAAATATGATTGAATGCGTTCATTTCTAAAATTATAATGAAATTACCTTAAGGTGGTAGATCTATGAATAAAGAAACTCAAAAACAATTCTTGGAATTTATCAATGTTCAGAAAACAGTGACGACTGTTGAACTATGTGACAAATTCAATTTAAGCGAAAGCAGCTGCAGAAGAGAATTACATCGTCTGGAAGAATCTAACTTAATCAAAAGATATCACGGAGGCGCCATCAGTCTTGACAAAGTGGATGAAAACTCTTCAATTAAGGAAAGATTTGACTTAGCGGAAGACAAAAAAGAAGCGATTGCAAAAGAAGCTGCAAAACTGATTCAGCCTGGTTCAACGATTATTTTACTGGGAGGAACAACAGTTTATCGATTATGCAAGTATATCAAGCATATGAAGTTAACTGTTGTAACGAATTCTATTATTGTTTTTCATGAATTTTACAATCAAAAAAATATTCATTTGATTTTATTAGGTGGAGAATATAAAAGAGATGAAGCTGAGCTGACAGGTGTATTGACAATTACAAATTCAAAGTTGTTTGTATGTGATCATTTGTTTTTCAGCGTATCAGGTTATGTGGACCATGTTGGTTTCACAACCACAGATCCAGAATCCGTAGAACTATATACATGGTGCATGCAGCTTTCGAAGCAGACGAATTTATTATGTGACAGCACAAAACTGACAAAAAAAGGAAAAATATTAACAGCAAGCATCAGTGATGTAGATTACATCATTTCTGATGAAAAAATAAAACCTGCTGTTAAAGAAGGTCTGATTGAACAGGGTGCTAAATTGATTATTGCAAGTTTAGAGAAAGGAAATTGAAATGAATTACGAATCTTTTAATGAAATTCATTATTCTTATCGAGAAATGAAATTGACAGTAGAAGCAATTAAGGGAAATAAAGAGAAAATTGAATCTGTTTTTGAAGGAATAAAGGATGTAGTCCTGTTAGGATGTGGATCCAGTTATTGGGCTTCCTTATCTGTTGCCCGTTCATTTGCTGCTCATACAAATTACAGAGTTCATGTATTGAAAGCAGCTGAAGTGGTGATGGCAGAAAAGGAATATGTAAAGAATTACGAAAATCTATTGGTTTTGATTCCATCAAGATCAGGGGAATCTAAAGAACTATTGGAAGCTGTAGAGATGTTTAAAACGGCTTATCCGGATATGAAATTAGTCACGGTCACTGAATTTGAAGAAAATACATTAAAGAATAAAAGTGATTTGAACATCTCCATTCCATTTGTTGAAGAAATCTCAATTTGTCAGACAAGATCATTTAATTGCTTGTATACGGCTTTAATGTGTATCGTATCTATCATTTCAAATTCCAATGTTCTTCAGCATTTTGAAAACTATTTAATGCAAGCTCCAAAATATTATGAAGAAATGGATCGAAAGATTTCGCACCTAGTTTTTGAATCAGAAAATCCAAATATTGTCGTGTTGTCAAGCGGGATCCAATATGGTGCCGCAATTGAAGGAGCCTATATTATCATGGAAATGGCTCAGTATCGAACCAACTATTTTCAGACATTAGAATATCGCCATGGACCTGTTGTGACTGCTGATCAGAATACACTTGCATTTATGATTGCGACAAAACCTGAAAATCTTGAACGTGAACTTCAAATGGGAAAAGAAATTACACAACAGAAGGCGAAATTGATTCTGTGTGGCTGTACAACAGAATTAGATGAGGCAGATTTAAATTTCACAATAGATCCTTTTTGTGAAGAAGTTAGAGGGGTATATGCAACTTCGATCCTACAGCATTTAGCTTATTATTTAGCGTTGAAATTGAAACGTAATCCAGATAAACCAGGTGATTTAGTCAAGTATATCACGTACTAGAAAGGAAGTTTATGGCTAATATTGTATTTTCAAGAGTAGATAATCGTCTTGTTCATGGTCAGGTAGGATGCACTTGGACATCTTCTGTTGGGGCGAATTTGATTGTAGTTGCGGATGATGCGGTCAGTCAAGACACTTTGCAACAGCAATTGATGGAAATAACAGCAAAATCAAGCGGCGTTGGAATTCGGTTTTTCTCAATACAAAAGACCATTGATGTGATTCATAAAGCAAGCCCGAAACAAAAAATCTTTATCGTTGTTCGAACACCCAAAGATGCCCTTAGATTAGTGCAGGGAAATGTGCCAATAACGAAATTAAATTTGGGAAATCTGCATTTTTCGGAAGGTAAGAGAAAACTGTCATCCAAAGTCTATGTGAGTGAAGAAGATGAAAAAGATTTGGAATCGCTCAAAAAATTAGGCGTAGAATTGTTCATTCAGGATGTTCCTGGAGAAGAAATTATTAAACTGTAAAAGGAGGTAATAAAAAATGAATGAAATTACATTAATTCAAGGTATTTTAATCTCATTAGCTGCATTTATTGTTGGTATGGATTTCTACCTAGAAGTATTTTTCTGGTTCCGTCCAATCATTATTGGTACGATTACAGGATTTATTTTAGGAAATCCTCAAGTTGGTATTATAGGTGGAGGTCTTGCGGAATTAGCGTTTGCCGGTTTAACTCCTGCTGGAGGAACTCAGCCGCCAAACCCAATTCTTGCTGGTATTATGACACCAGTCATTGCACATACAACTGGTTTGTCTGCTCAAGAATCACTGTCTTTAGCTTTACCATTTAGTTTTTTGATGCAATATATTGTCTTAATGTTCTGGAGCGGATATTCATTCTTAATGCCAAAATTCGATAAATATGCTCATGAAGGAAATGTTAAGAAATTTGAAGGTTTGGCTATTGGAAGTTTAGTTTTAGTTGGAATCGTTTATGGAATTGTTGTATTCCTTTGTACTTATTCAGCTCAAGATGTCATGAGAACATTAGTTGAAATGATGCCAGCTTGGTTAACTCATGGATTTGAAGTTATTGGAGGCGTTCTGCCAGGTATCGGATTTGCAATGTTATTAAAAATGATGATGAAAAACTGGTTGATTCCGTATTTGGTTTTCGGATTTGTATTTGCAACATTCATCCCATTTGATAACTTATTGCCTTTAGCTATTGTTGCAGTTGCCATTGCTTTTTTGGATTATAATAAAAAGCCTGAAAAAGAAAGTGAGGAAATTGAAGATGGAATCTAATAAGAATATTACTAGAAAAGACCTGACGAAATTATCATTAAGATCAGCATTTGTCTGCTTGACTTTCAACTATGAAAGAATGATGGCTCCTGGTTTTACATTCATTCAGCTGCCACTTTTACAAAAAATATATCAAGATGATCAAGAAGGATTAATTGCAGCGATGGTGGATAATATGAATTTTATCAACACCCATCCAAACTTTACCGGTTTCCTTTCAGCATTGCTTCTGTCACTTGAAGAAGCGAGAGAACCAAGAGAAATCATCAATAACATTAAAACAGCTTTATATGCACCATTAGCTGGTATTGGGGATGCATTCTTCTGGTTTACGCTATTGCCAATTATGGCAGGTATCTGTGGATCTTTTGCTTTAGAAGGAAATATCCTTGGACCGATTCTGTTTGCCTTTGTTTATTTTGTTATTTATATGTGCCGTATT
>CAMEIZ010000144.1 GCA_945919165.1 uncultured Traorella sp. | reverse complement strand
CCTGATTATCTTGATCCTGAGACATTAGCAAAAGTCATTGTTGATACTCTTTTTCTTGAAGATGGCGTTGTTCATGATCTAGTCATAAGACCTATGGTTGAAAACAATTTCTAAAACCGGCTCTTGCCGGTTTTATGATGATTTTTTCTAGTATCCGTTATTTTTTTGGTTTATAATGTATAAAAGGAGTTGCGTATGAAACATAAATTTTTAATAATTGCTCTCATGTGGATTATTTTTGGAAAATTTCAAGATGTATTCCCACTATTAAATCATGAACTCATCTCTTTGATACCTGTTATTATTACCTTATGTCTGATTTTTGATTTTTATCCGAAATCTTCACGTTTTAATAAATTTAAAGGGCTTGAGAAAAAAATCTATCAACTATTTGAGAACACAAAAACTTTACAGATCAATGATCATGTATCCCTTGTTTGTACTTCCCGTCACATCAATCAGATTTTCTTCTACTATCATGATGAAAAAATTGCCTCTTTAAGTGAGTTTAAAAATGAATATCCTGACCAATATAAACAGTTACTAACTAGCATTCTGAATCAGGCTCATATTCAATCAGAACTGCCAAAAAAAGAATCTGTTCATCAGGCAAGTGCTCCTTTTCAAGACAGTATTGAAGCGATTGAATCCTATAATATCGATATTCCTGATGAAGAAATATCTTTGGGTTTATATTACTGTGCCAATCAGTTGAAATATCTCCAGAAGCTTTTACTTGAATATCCAACAGAAAATGACAAATTGCGTAAGCTGGAAGAATACTACTTGCCTATTCTTCTTAATATATTGGATAATTATCACAAAATCACAAAAAGCGATGAAGCCAAGGCTATTAAAAAGAAACTGAATCAGACATTGGTCTTAGTCAATGAAGCTATTAAAAATATTACGCATTCTTTGTTTGATGAGGATAAACTGAATATGAAAGTGGATATGAATGTTTTAGAAAGCCTGTTGAAAAAAGATGGTCTTATTGAGGATGAAATGAGTAAAGATCAATTGAAGGCTTTTATGGAGGCAAATCATGAGTAAACAAAATAAAGATTTGTTTGATACAATCGATGAATATTTTTCGCAAATCAATGCAGCTGAAATCGCACAGAAAGTAACAGAGGGGGTTGACTCTTTATCTGAAAAGATTTCTTCTTCCATAGAAGAATCCTTAAAAAATAATGGCTATAACAATCTCAATGAATTCTTTGAAGGAGAAATCAAAGATCGTAAAGGGAAAAAACCAAGCTATTCCAAGTTTCTTAAAGATTATTCTTCAAGAATGGATTATGTGAAAGAAGCAATGGCAAATGTTGATTATGAGATTAAATTCAGAGGTTACTTTAAAGATGGACATCAACAGGCATTAAAAGATATTGATGAATTGCTTGATCGCTATGCCAACGATTTAGATGCTTTACATGGACGCATTAAGGAACAGATTAAAGAAATCAGAAGGCACCAGTCACAATATAACAGTTCCTATACCAGTGGTTATATTGAAGGATGCGAATATGTACAAAAAGCAATCCAGCGCAGTAAGCAAATGATGATGAAGAAAATTCTTCAGGAAATATAAAAACATTCGTGTTTCTATCATTCACGAATGCTTTTTTTATTTTGAATGAGTTTTAAGTATTCACTGGCTTCCTTTCGATTTTTGAAAATGATCTGATTTTTGTATGAGTATTTTTCTAACAGTTTGATGATGATAGGTCTGCTGTCTTTTTGAAAGTTTTTCACAAAATCAATAAATTCTTGATCTTCTTCATCTGTTGTTTCAATCCAAGGCATGTCTGATCTTTCTTTTCCTTTTCTTGATTGAATACCCTTTAGACAGACATCTAAGGAATAATCCAAAAAAAATACTGTATCGCAGGCTTGTAAACGTAATTCGATTGTAGAAGCATAATTACCGTCAATGATCCATTTTTCTTTTTGAATGGTATGGTACAGTCTTTTCACAAAAACTGTTTTTTCTACTGTTGTTCTGTCAGCATTCCAGTTCATCATATCTAAATGATAAAGTGGTATTTTTGTGATTTGATGGAGTTCTTTTGAAAAGGTACTTTTACCGCTTCCCGGACAACCAATGACGATTATCTTTTTCATATTATTCATATTTCAAGTATATCAAAAAAAAGATAAAAAGAAACCTAACTGAACAGTTAAAACGTTTCTTTATTTGTATTCAATGACAATATGATCAAGATATTGTTTTATTTCTTCTTCTGTTTTAGGATGAGCATTGATTCTCTGAGAAGCAGCTGCATAACTGGCTCCGGCAAGTTTTAGCACTTCTTCATCACTTAATCCTAAATCAAGTCCTACAACAAAGCCTGCGACAAAAGCATCCCCTACACCGACTCTTGACTTAAATTCCAAATCCAGTGGTTTACAATGAAGCATTTTATTCTTTGTTACCAGATAAATACCTTTGTCTTCATTTGAAATGCACATCATTTCGCAATGCTCTTCAATAAAACTCTCTGCCAGCTTTTTAATTTCTTCTTCACTTAACTGAGCATCAATATGATTGAGAATAGCTAATTCATTGGCACTCATTTTCACAATATCCGGATGATTGGAAAGAGAAAATTTCAAATACTTTAAAGAAGTATCTAAAAAAACAAACGCTCCATTTTCTTTGGCAATCGAAATCAAACGATCATATGTATCCAATCCGCATCCTTTAGGATGTGACCCGCTGATAACCAGAATACTCTTTTCATCCAGATGTTCTCTGAAATAATCAAATAAAGCTTCCATTTCATCATTTAGAATAAATGGACCTTCTTCATTGAATTCAGAAATACCTTCTTCATCATAAAGCTTCAGATTTGTTCGCGTATTTCCCAATATATCAATCATGTATTGCTCCACATTTTCTCTTGTCAGAAGCATTCTAATCATTGTCCCCGCACTTCCGCCTAAAAAACCAACGGCAATAGATTCATGATTCATTACCTTTATATCACGCGAAACATTGATGCCCTTCCCACCTGCATCACTTTCAACATGCACAATTCGATTCAGCTGATTCAATTTGATTTTATCGACATGTGCTATTTTATCTAGTGCAGGATTCATCGTACAAGTATAAATCATAATTTATCCCCCAATATTTTTATATTATCACAATATTACCATTTATTCTCAACTTTTTCCGCAAATCCAAGAAAATCTTTTACCTCAATGATCCTGCCATCATCTAAAACGGCTTTTCCATTAAAATAACCAAACACCTGATGCTGATCTGATTTAATGATCTTAATATCAGTGCAAGCAGCACGATCTAAAATGGGACTAAAACTCATTTCAAAACGAGAATCACTGCTGGTAAATGTCCAAGGTTTCAGATAATCTTCTTTACCATCTTTTAATGGTATATGAAACGTCACATGTTCAAGTTTATGTGCTTTTCCCTGATAAAACAGCATATTTTCAGTTGCCGCACTTGTATCACCGAAACCATAACCCAGATTAAATCCAAAATCCTGACCATCGATCTGACCACTCGCACTTGACCAGTACCAGGTATTATGGTAAGTCCATACTCCTCTTCCCCAGTCTAATGTCGCAAATGTATCGTTTGGATCAACATAAATGATTGTATCATCAAATACTACTTTTCCTTTTGCACGCATACAATTTATTTTCTGATTATAGTAGAAATGCCCTTTTTTCTCAAAAGGTGTAGCAATCACCATACTTTCTTCTGGTTCATGATCAATCACAAAATCAACTTCCACATCTTTGCCCTTTACAAAATCTTTCATCCAGGCATGAAGATGACGTATTCCATTTTCGATTTCAAAGCAAAAATCATAATTCTTATGATGATATTCGATTTTGCCTTCAGAAGAATTATTTGGAAAGTTCAGCTTTCCTAAAGGAAACGCAAACATCTTACTGAGTGTTCTCTCCCTTTTTTGATGAAAATCAAGAAGAGAAAGACTCATCAATCCCATATATCCATTATCATCCATTGTAAGAGCAATACCGATCTTATCATTCATAATTAAATAATAATCCCATTCTTTAATTCTATATTTTGGTGCCGTAATCTCTTTTCGATTATATTCCCAAAACAATTTCTTGGCATATCCGGGATTTTGAATATTCCCATTTTTATCTAAAAGCTTTTGTTTAAATGTGATTTCGTTCATAATTTCACCTCATTGAT
>CAMEIZ010000143.1 GCA_945919165.1 uncultured Traorella sp. | reverse complement strand
GCAGCAATACGCCAACAAGAGAAGAAAAAGAAGTAACACTTATTTTAGACTATGTGCCTAACACAAATCATACCGGATTTTATGTAGCACAGAAAAAGGGTTATTATGAAGAAGAAGGTTTGAAGGTTAATATTATTGAACCGGGTGATGATTCAACAAGTGCTGTTTTAGTGGCTTCAGGAAAAGGTGAATTTGGGGTAAGTTATCAGGAAGATGTCACGTATGCGTTAACAGCTAAAGAACCTTTGCCGATTCGTGCAATTGCCACCATCATTCAGCATAATACCAGTGGTTTTGTTTCATTAAAATCAGCCAATATCCATTCTGCCAAGGATTTTGAAGGAAAAGTTTATGCCGGATGGCAGGCATTAAGTGAAGAAGCAGTGATTCAGGCAGTAATGCGTCAGGCAGATGCTGATTTTTCAAAGCTGACGATTGTCGGTGCTGATGGTAGCGGTTTTGCTTCTTTGGGAAAAGGTGTTGATCTGCAATGGGAATTTGAAGGATGGGCTGTTATTAAAGGTCGTATGGAAGGTTATGATCTGAATTATCTGCCGCTCAAAGATCTGGATGCACGTTTGGATTACTATACACCACTCATTATCACAAGTAATGAAATGATTGAAAATGATCCTGAAACTGTACAAAAATTTATCAATGCGACTAAAAAGGGATATGAATATGCCATTGAAAATCCAAAAGAAGCCGCAGAAATTCTTTATGAAATCGTACCGGAATATGATTTTGATTTCATTTTAGCCTCACAGGAATTCTTAAGTCAACAATACAGTAAGGATGCTGAAAGCTGGGGATTGATGAAAGATGAAGTCTGGGATAATTATACCAATTTTATGGTTGAATATAAGCTGATTGACAATCAGATTGAAGCCAGTAAGCAATATACCAATCAGTTTTTGAAATAAGGAGAAGTCATGAAATTAAGAGTGCAGGATATGTCGATTGCTTTTGAAGGCAAACAGGTATTGGAAAATGTGAATCTGAGTGTAGAAGAAGGCGAATTTGTGGCGATGATTGGCCCGAGCGGATGCGGAAAATCAACGCTGTTGAATATTTTTGCCGGACTTTTACATGCTCAAAAAGGTACCTTTTTTGTCGATGAAAAAGAAGTAAGCGGTGTATCCTCACACTTTGCTTATATGCCGCAAAATGATCTTCTTTTGCCATGGAAAACGATATTAGATAATGTAACATTATATGGAAAGCTGCATGGTACACAGAAAGAAGATAAAAAGAAAGCTTTAAAAGAATTTGAGGCTTTTGGACTAAGCGGTTATGAAAATGCCTATCCATTTGAATTATCCGGAGGAATGCGTCAGCGAGCTGCTTTTTTAAGAACAGCGCTGTGCAGTGCTGATATCATGCTATTAGATGAACCTTTTGGAGCACTGGATGTCATTACTCGAAATGATATGCAGGACTGGCTGTTAAAGTTAAGGCAGGAGCTTCATCGTACGACTTTGTTAGTCACTCATGATGTTGATGAAGCACTCTATCTGGCGGATCGTATTATTGTGTTGCAAGGACATCCGGCATCAATCGTAAAAGAAATCGATTTAAAAGGTTTTCATAAAGACAGAGATTGGCTGTATGATCAAAAACAGCTCAGAAAAGAAATCCGTGATCTTTTAAAAGGAGAAGATTATGCTGCATGATGCTCATGTACATATTGAATGTGATGCTTTAGTCGATGAAATGAAGCTTCATCAGATTGAAGCTATTGCCAATGCCTCCAATTTAAAAGAATATCAAAATCTAAAAAAACTTAAGAAAAGATGGGATCATCTTTCTATCAGTGCGGGGATACATCCATGGAATACCGACAGGATGAATTTTGAGGATATGGAAGCTGTTTTAGAAGAAGCTTTGATTATCGGAGAAATTGGTTTAGATGATGTATGGTGTCAGTGTGATGTCAATCGACAAAAACAAATCTTTGAACAACAGCTTGCCTATGCCAGTCAGACTCATAAACCTGTGATCCTTCATCTAAAGGGAATGGAAAAAGAAGCTTTATCATTTCTGAAAAAATATCCAAATCACTATCTGGTTCACTGGTATTCATGTAACGAGTATTTAAAAAATTATATCGATTTAGACTGTTATTTTACGATAGGACCTTCGATTGGCATCGATGAAGCAGTGAATCAGGTGGCATGTCAAATACCATTAAATCGTATGTTAATTGAAACTGATGGAATAAATGCAGCAGCATGGGCAGATGGTAAACCAAAAACAGTCAAGGATTATTCAAATATCTTAATAAGAAGCATTGAAGAAATTGTTAGAATTCGAAACATTGAAACAGAAACTCTTCAAGCACAGCTTCAAAAGAATTTTCATCAATTTTTATCTTATACAAAAAGCAGTCAATAAGACTGCTTTTTATCAATCATAAGAATAATGTTACAAAAAATAGAAAAAATATAAGAATAATGTTACGAAAATTTGACAAATAATAAGAAAAATGTTACAGTTGGCATGTGGGGTGAGGTTATGCTGTATCGGAAAGCTTATGATAAGTTGTTAGATTGGAAAAAGCAACCTGAAAAGAAGGCATTATGTATAATGGGAGCTCGCCAGATAGGGAAAACGACAGTTATCCGGCAGTTTGGTAAGGATCATTATGAATGTTTTGTTGAAATCAATTTTATTACTGATGCGGATGCATACAAGATTTTTGAAAAAAATTTAGATGCAAATACCATCATTACAAGCTTAACTGCCTATACACGAAAAACTATGATTCCTAAAAAGACATTAGTTCTTTTTGACGAGATTCAGGCTTGTCCCAATGCACGGACGGCGATCAAATTTTTAGTAGAAGATGGGCGATTTGATTACATTGAGTCAGGTTCACTTTTAGGTGTAAAATATAAAGAAGTTCTCTCTTATCCAGTTGGATTCGAAGAACTATATCAGATGTATCCGATGGATTTTGAAGAATATCTCTGGGCAAATGGAGTTCAAAAATCAACTATCCAATATCTCAAAGACTGTTATGATAAGAATGAATTGGTACCTGATGCCATTCATCAAACAATGTGTCAGCTTTTTTATAGCTATATTGTGGTTGGAGGTATGCCGGATGTTGTACAGACTTATGTGAATACCCATGATATTTCACAGGTAATTGCACATCAAACTGATATTTTAGAATTATATCGACTTGATATTGGTCAATATGCATATGGAAATGATCGAATCAAAATTCAAGCCATTTTTGACAGTATTCCCTCACAATTGAATGATAAGAAACGACGTTTTGTTTTATCTACTTTAGATCCTCACGGACGGCAATTACGATATGCGGATAGTTTTAACTGGCTAGCTGATGCCGGTGTGGCTTTGCCTTGTTATAATGTTGAAGAACCGCAGCCACCATTGAGGTTAAATGAAAAACACAATCTGTTTAAATTATACATGGGTGATACCGGCTTGCTGTGTGCTGCATGTATGGAAAATGTTCAGTTTGGAATTTTAAATGGAGATTTACAAATTAACATGGGGAGTATTCTGGAAAACATGATGGCTCAGCAGTTAAAAAGTAATGGTTTTCATATCAATTACTATGATAGCAAGAAAACTGGAGAAATTGATTTTGTTGTTCAAAATGGAATGGGTATTGAACTGATTGAAGTGAAATCCGGTAATGATTTCAAAAAACATTCAGCATTAGACAAAATCCGTCAAATAGAGAATTGGCAATTTAATAAGTCAATCGTGTTTTGTAAAGGAAATGTGAAAATAGAAGATGATATCTATTATTATCCATGGTATATGATTATGTTTATGACAGCATATCAAGCTCCAAATAAAATGATATATGAGATTGATTTAAGTGCATTGAAATAATGAGTGTCATATATGAAACCTGAATCCCAAAAGCTAATAAACTTTTGAGATTCTTTTTTATGAAAGAATCTTGATCATCGTTATAGTGTGAGAGCTCGTTCTTTTTCTTGTTCCGTATAAGACATATTTCTTCCTCCTCATATCCATTATGATCCAAGAATTTGTCCGTACTCCTACCTACGAGAATTGATCATGCATTTGAATACATGATTTGACATTCTTTTTCATTTGAAAAAGGTAACATGTCATATATCAGCGAAATAAACATTTCAATGCTGATTTCAATAATTATTTGATTTTTTGATTTTCGTAAGCTTCTAGTAATTCAATGAAATGATGTGTCATATCACAGTAGTACTGAGGTACTCC
>CAMEIZ010000142.1 GCA_945919165.1 uncultured Traorella sp. | reverse complement strand
ATAAAGGCCCGTGTCGTCAGCCATGTGATGAAAGTCATATATGTTTCTGAGAGTAATGTCATCATAAAGTATACCAGAAACTCTTTGACAAAGATTGTCGCAAAAACCAATAAACAGCTTTCAAATACAGATTCAGTAATATGTTTTTGCCATTTTGACACCAAAAGATTAATCAAAACAAACGTAATTGTACAAATCAAAAAGGTATGTGCTACATAAAAATCATAATAAAGACCAAACAGCACACTTATAAGAAGTGAATCAATTCGCTCCATTTTGCGAGACGATAAAACAAGTGCACTCAATCCCAGACAACTGGTAATTACGATATCACCGCACAGAAAAGAATGAGGCAAGAAATTACCCATTACTTCATCCATCATAAAACAAATGGCGATAAACAAAACCTGTAAAATCATTGGTCTACCTCACATAATACAGCTACGTATTCAAAACTTGAAAAATCAGCTGCCGGTGATACATAAAGAATTCTTCCATTTTCATTTTGAAGTTCATCAATACGTGTAACATAACCAACTAAAAGACCGCTGGGAAAAACACCTCCCGCACCGCTTGTTGTAACAGTTTGATCGATCTTAACAGCATCAGTATTACTGAAAAGATGAACTTTAAAAGCCTTTTCATTAATATCGTATTCTTCCAGATAACCATTGATCACACTTGTTTCATTTACATGAATCTGAACAGAAACCTTGCTTAACTGATCCTGGCTTGTTAAAAGACGAACACGGGAAGTATTTTCATTCACTTCGATTACTTTACCAATAAGCCCAGAAGAAGAAATAACTGCATGATCCAGTTTTACATTTTGTTTTGATCCAACATTTATCGTAATCTGATTATTATAGACTTCAGGATTACGATTAATGATACGGGCATATACTTTTTCATATTGAGCAGTAATATCATACCCAATCAGACGTTTTAATTCATCATTTTCTCTTTTTAAGTTTTCTATTTCAGCACTCAATTGATCTTGCTGGGAAAGCAAATATCTTAATTCATCATTTTCCTGTTTCACTGACCAAAGTTCATTAAAATCACTTACCCAATCTTTCATGGTTTCGATTGGATAATCCAAAATGCTATATTTCAACATCACAAACGGATCATAAACCAGACTTTTCAATTTGCTGGATTTATTGTTTGTCAGTACAATAAAAGCTAAAAGAACAGCTATGATACCCAATAAGATCTTTTGAAGTCTTGTAAATCTTGACATGTTATCACCTAATGATAATTATATGAAAATCTGACTCAACTTTCAATCATTTGTTGTTCTTTAAAACTAAAATAACGATTATGTCCTACAATAACATGATCCAGACATTCGATCCCACATGTTTTCCCTACTTCCACAAATCTTTTCGTCATTTTCTCATCTTCCAAACTAGGCACAACATTTCCGCTTGGATGATTGTGAACCAGCATGATTTTAGATGCATTGCAGCGAAGAGCTTGTGTATATACCTGTCTTACAGAAACAGCACAGCTGTTCTCCAGTCCCGAAAACATATCCTGATAGGTAATGATTTCATTTCGATAATTTAAAAAAACTACAAAAACATGTTCTTGATCCAGATAACCAATCTGCGTATTTAACCAATGCATTAAGGCTACAGGGCGATTAATCTGTACCTTACCTTCAACTTCAGCTAAAGCCATCCTTTTGCTCAATTCAAAACATGCCAGTATTTCAAGAGCCTTCGCCTGTTTGATTCCTTTAATTGACATTAATTCAGCAAGTGAAATCGTAGAAAGTTTGGTCAGACTGTCACGAAGATGTAAAACCTCATCTGCCAGTTCAATCGCACTTTTTCCTGGAATACCACTTCTAAGAAGAATAGCAATTAATTCATTGTGATGCAGTATTCCCATTCCATATTTTTCAGCCCTTTCTCTTGGACGTTCTTCTTTTTCAATTTCTTTTACTTTAATTTGACATCAGCTCCATAACTCTTTGATATTTTTTTTGATTCACCGCTTCAACAAAATCCTTTCCGCTTGAAGCAACATTTTTCAGTACATATGAAAAACCATTTTCCTGCAGAATTTTCTGATTTTCGATACACTCTTTTTCATTTAAGGTCAGTGAGGTGACAACAATCTGTAAATCATCTTTTTGGTAACGATATGCGTCCAGATTTAAATTTTTCAATTTTTCCATACATGCTTCAGCATTGACATTTTCCTTAAACATCCCCACCTGATTCATGTAAAGAATGATTTCTTCATTTGCTTTCCATTGACTTAAAGCAAATAAGAAAAAACACGCAAAAAACAAATCAAGCAAAACTGCAAGAAAAATACTAGCACTTTTTTTGTTCATATGTCACCTCACCTCATTTTATGATTCTACTTCATTCTCTAGTCTAATTTCCCCAAGATATGTTAATACCCGGAATAGAAACGCGACCTTTTGATGAAGTAAGAATCTTAACAATGGCGGCAATTCCCGCCGCTATTGCCAAATAGCCAAGAAGCGCACTGGTCGTTATCATTTTTCCATACATCTTCTTTAACTGTTTGTCATCTAAGACGATCATAAAATCACCTCCTATTCTTATTTATCCATTTCATGAATAAAAATCCCAAAAAACAACTGTAAAACAGAAACAATTCCGTTAAACAATTCCTTTTGGGATATTTAACAATGTATTTAAGAGAATAAAAGTGAGTTATTGATTCCAATTTGAATGAAACTGACCTTGCTGATCAATTCTTTCATAGCCATGTGCTCCAAAATAATCTCTTTGTGCCATAATCAGATTCATTCCTAAAGCCGTTTTCTTTCCCATATAGTATGTCCATGCAGAACAGCTAACCGGAGCATATATTTCACTGCTCATCATCTTTATAATCGTATTCATCCAAGAATTCAATGCTTGATTTATTTCATTTTGAAGATTTTCATCTTCTAAAATACTTTTATGTTTCTTAAAAACTTCTTCTAGCTGTTTTAAGAATGAAGATTTGATAATACAGCCTTCTTGCCAAATACTAGCAATGGCTGATAGATTTAGCTCCCAGTGATGAGTCTCACTTGCTTTATTCATGAGTCCAAAACCTTGTTCATAAATCATAATAATGGATAAATAGAGCAGTTTTTCAATCCCATCTACAAGTTCATTACTTTTATTATGCCTAACATGAATATCTTTGCCATGAGGCTGCTGTGAAAATGTTCTTGCCTGTACAGCTTCAATTAATGTCGGAATAGCTGCTTCATATTCAAATGAACTGATTGCACACCATTTACCTGTACCTTTCTGCTTTGCCTCATCCTTGATTTTTTCTATTAAATATTCATCCTTCTTTTGATAATTTACTATCTTTGAAGTAATTTCCATCAAATAGCTTTGAAGTCTTCCCTGATTGTAATGATCAAAAATATCAGCTATTTCATCTAAATCATAGCCAAAGCTTTTTAATAAACTATAGCTTTCTGCTATCAGCTGCATGATAGCATACTCAATCGCATTATGCACCATTTTCACAAAATGACCACTGCCTTCAGGCCCTATATACTGAACACATGCTATTGAATCACTTCTTTTTGCAGCAATATCTTTAAGAATATTTTCCACATAATCATAAGCTTTTTTATCTCCAGAAGGCATTAATGAAGGTCCTTCTAATGCACCTTTTTCTCCTCCGGAAACACCCATTCCCAAATAAAGCACTTTGTTTTTGTGAACCTTCTCAATTCGCTTAAATGTATCTTTATAAAAAGAATTACCTCCATCAATCAATATGTCTTCTTCTTCAAGATAAAAAAGTAACTCATCAATCATCTGATCAACCGCAAAATCACTGATCATTAAAATAATGATTCTCGGTTTTTTTAATGAATCTAAAAACGATTTTAAATCAGCATATCCTTCTGCTGAATAATTTTCAACAAAACTATTTGTTTTCGAAAATGTTTTATTATATACAGAAAGACTATAGCCTTGATTAAGAATATTTCTTGCCAGAGCATTTCCCATGACACCTAATCCAATAATACCAATTTGATTTTTCATATAATGATTCTCCTTAATCATGTTATGACAGATAAACCTTTCTTATGCAATTCAAATGACTGAAAAGCAGAACAGTTCTTAAGTTTTTATTGAATTACTATTGACATTTGAATTTAAATATTGTATATTATTCAAGCAATCAAACTGACTTGTTAGCTCAGCTGGCAGAGCAACTGACTCTTAATCAGTGGGTCCAGGGTTCGATTCCCTGACAGGTCACCATTTTAAAATAAAGGCTTTCTTCATTCGAGGAAAGCTTTTTTTTATAATTCA
>CAMEIZ010000141.1 GCA_945919165.1 uncultured Traorella sp. | reverse complement strand
TTCCTTATCTGTCATATTATCCCTCAATCTTTACCTGGTAATAATATCATAATTTCATTTCTCATTCAATTCCTGTTATAACCATAAGGAGTCTGAAAGCAAAATGACTATTTCTAGAGGTTTTATTATTTATTGAGATAAATGATTAAGTTAATGAAAAAGAAGCTGCTATGACTTTCTATGTACCTCTGATGCTTTATCCTACTTCTTTAAAAGAAAGATCATTCCCAAAAAAATAAAGAAACAACCCATTATTTTAAAGATATTAATTTGTTCATTTAAAAACAAAAAGCCAAAACATATTGACGAAATGGGTTCTACTAGAGAAAACATACTGGCAATACTGCTTCCCAAAATATCAATACCGGTTTTTAAAAGAATAACAGCGATCAGCTGAGCTAATATGGCAATCATGAACATGATCAAATATGAAATAGATGGTTGATGAAAATTTAATTGATGGGTAAATGTACCAACCAAAAACAAAGTGACACTTACACACAAAGCAAGATAAAAAGATAATTTAAAGTTATTCATTTTTGATAACTTCAGTTTTTCAATTCCGACAAGATATACAGCAAATGTCATTCCACTCGTTAAAGCCATTAAGATACCTTTTAGCTTAGATAAATCCTTTAAATCAAAAAACAAAGCTATTCCTATTAAAGCAATCAATAAAGCTGTTTTTTGATTCTTACTGATTGGATCCTGATATGCATAATGACACATAAGCACAACAAATAATGGATACATAAAATGTAAAGTCGTTGTTGTCCCTACCCCTATATATTCATAGCTGCTATAAAGTAATAATGTTGTGAAAACAGAACCGAAAATGGCAATAAAAATGATTTTCAATAACTCAAAAGGTTCACATTTTAAGTTTATATGTTCTTTTTTTACGATAAGTAAAAGTATCGGAAGAATTAAAAAACTTCTAAAAAATGTTAAGGTCATTGGATTATTTCCATAGCTATATGTAATGGTACATAAAACAGGAGTAAAACCATATATTAAACCTGATAAAACTGTATAAAGTATACCTTTAATTCTCATAAATCAAATCCTTTAATAATATTGCCTGATCTTCATAATGCAATCGATATTCTAATTCAATTCCTTTTTCAATGATTCTTTTACAGTATTCGATATCTTCTTCACATAAAAACATATTTTCATATTGAATTCCTTCATTTTTCTTTTTTCGAATTAATCCAATATTCACATAATTAATTTGTGATATCGCATCACAAAGTATCGCTGCATTTTTCAAATTCCCCACAATTAAAAGAATATTCAATTTAGAATCAGCTTTTAAATAATCAATCGTTTCATTTAAAGATAAAATCAAAAGATTAACTCCCATTGGTTTTGCTAAACCAAGTGTCATCTTCATAAACTGATCATTCACAACTTTATCATCGGCAATGATAATCGTATGTATTTTTAAATTACGAACCCATGAAAAGGCAATTTGCCCATGTAATAAATTATCATCAACACGTAACATTTTTATCATAGTTTTTCTCTTAGATCCTCCAATAAATCTTCAAATTTCTGATTTTTTAAAAATTGATTCACTTTTTGGGTATCATTTGCCCATTTTGAAACAACACGGCAAATATTGTATAAATCCTTATCATATTCTTTTTTAGTTTTGATTAATATAAAAATACGAACATTTTCTTTATCCCAATAGATAGGCTTTGCCAGTGTACAAACATAAAGCATGCTTTTCTTTACTATACGATAAGAATCTTGAAAATGGACAATACCGTTTCCTAATTCATCATCTAAAAATTCACTATATTTATCTGGTATTTCCTTAATGAGTTTTTTTCTTTTTAACTCTTTATAAAAGTTATGAATTACTTCCTGTTTTGTTGAACCTTCTAAATTAAATGTACAATACTCTTCTTTACAAAATATATCCAGATCAAGTTTTTGATAACGCAATTCATTCAGCTTTTTTTGTATGACTTCCAGATAATTATCACTATTGATTGTAATTAAAGGACAATCCATATTTTCATCTGCTTTATAGGTTGAAATAGCTAAATCAAACTGATTCGGTTCTATTTTTTTGACTTCTTGAATTTGATATTTATGAGAAGAAAATCTTTCTTTTATTTCATAGGCGATCATGACTGCTTCCGGTCTTCCTCTTCCTGATAACAAGGCTATTTTAATAGGCTTATTAAGTTCGAAACGAGTTACTTCTAAATTGAAATATAATAATAAATAACCAAACTCGTTAATATCAATTTCAACTTGATAAAACTGTTCAATGATTTCACATGCTGAATGTGTAATCTTAGTCGCAAATAAATATCTTCTCATATTGTCATTCACAAGTGGATTTCGTATTGTCATATGGGTTTTCAAGCGTTCAATCATTTGAGGAATATGTAAAACCATATAATGATACCAGTCACTGTTTTCTGTTAGATTTAAACCAAAATTATTGTTTATTTCTTCCATAATGACATACAGACATTTATGTAATTCATTTTCTTGATTTGTCGTTAATTGATTATTAGCTATAACACGTTTACTTCTTAAATGTTGAGCAATATATATACTGTCTCCAATAGGAATTAAAAAGTGACAGATGTTTTCTATTTCGCGTGTAATTTGTAATGCTGCTTTTAGTTCAATGGTATTTTGCCATTGAGTAATGACATTTTCATTCACCTTGACATAATTATAAAACTTGCATCTTTGAATCAATACAAGGATATGAATAACTAGATTATGAATAGAAAAATCTGACATTTCAATTTTGAATTGAGATGAAATCTTACGAATGATTTCAAATATTTCATCATATTCAGCTCTGGCATTTTCACTTGAAAACATATGGGTGACTTCTAATTGATATTCATTGTCAAAGTTTTCATGAAAAAAATATTCAGCTATCGCTAATCTTTTATCAATTTCTGATCCTTCAATAAAAATCCCATAATTAGGACGAGCCACTACTTTTAAACGGTATTTTGTTAAACGGCTTCGTATTTCTTTCATGATTTGTGTCATCATGGGTCTGGAAATATATAATTCATCTGCCAGATCTTCTAATTTTATATGATAATCTATAACCAATAATTTCTTTATTGTATAAATGACTCTTTCTGAATATGTATTGGAGATATTACTATTCTGATGATTGTTTAGTTTTGGAAATATTTCTTGAATATATTCTTTATTATAGTTATCATCCATGAAAAGAAGATATCCTTTTCCATTTTTGGATTCAATTCTGCATCCGGCTTTTTCAATACTATGATTAATGGAAGCAATTTCACTTTTAATAGTTCGAACGGATACTCCTAAAACAGAAGACAGAGTATTGGCTGTTACATAATTTGATGAATGATAAATGTATTCAAATATCTGAAACTGTCGTAATGTTAATTTTTCCATCTTCGTAATCTCTCCTTAATAAACAAATGACAGACAAGAGTAACTCCTGTCCGTCATAATGAAGTTTTTAGAAAAATCCAACTATAGAACCAAGAATACCAACTGCAATCGTGATAAGTAAGATATGCGTCGATTTAAGACCTTTCTTTAGTAATCCTACCATAAGCAGTGTATAAATAAATGGTAATAATAATGGGAAAATTTGGTCTAAGTAAGACTGAATAGCAAATGACGTTTCCCCAATTGTGATACTTAATGATGTTGACATAGATACCATGGAAGCAGCCATACCACCAATGATCATTACACCCACAATCGTCGCAGCCTTTGAAATGGATTGAATAATCTGGTTTTCTTTAAAATTTGTCATCAACTTGGTTCCAAACATATAACCATATTTTGTACCAAAATAACGAACAAGAATATGTGGAACGTTGAATACAAATAAGAATACGATAGGTGCAAGAGGACTTCCCTGCTGAGCTAATGAAATGGCAATACCGGATGCAATAATTCTAAATGTTCCCCAGAAGAATGAATCTCCTAAACCTGCCATTGGTCCCATTAATCCAATTTTAACACTGTTAATAGCAGATTTATCAAAATCTTTGTTTTCACTCGCTTCTTTTTCCATCGCTGCTGCTACACCGGCGATCATTCCTGATACATGAGGAGTTGTGTTATAAATAGCCATGTGACGAACTAAGGCTTCTGACTGTTCTTCTTTTGTCTTATAGAATTTTTTAACTACCGGTATCATATTGATACAGAAACCTAATCCTTGCTGGCGTTCATAATTATAACATGCTTCTAGTAAAAACGAATACCAAAACAAATCTTTAACTAATTTTCCTTAATTGCAAAACTTAATGCGACCCTTGAATCGCATTAAACAAGTCCAAAAG
>CAMEIZ010000140.1 GCA_945919165.1 uncultured Traorella sp. | reverse complement strand
CTCTATAGAATGAATTTCATCTTCGAAATTTTTCTATTTCGTTACAGCCTCTTAAATATTGGAATCTTGAATATGAATACTTCTTAATCAACTTTTACTATTTCTTATGATATCTGAGCGAGCAGACATCATCACCCTTCGCAATACACTTTGGAAGATCCAAAACACTTCCATAGCACTCACCAATACCATGATCTCCACACATAGCAATATCACACAGCATTGCTATCTCTTCATCAGTACAGCCTGCCTTCTGCCATGCTTTTACTAAAGGACAATAATGAAAATCAATAGACAGCTTTTCATCAGTGCTTTCCAGTACCTTCATTTCAAACACCAGCTGTGCCGGTTTTGTGAAAAGAGTTTTTTTAAGACCTTTCAAAGAATCTGTATTACCTTTTTTAACAAGATCTGCTCCTTGAGAAAGTCCACAGCGTTTAATAGCATCACTTCCAAAATCCTTTGGATCTAATCCTCTCTTTTTTGCTTCATCACATAAAAGGTATAGCCAGAAAGCTCTGTGTTCTAATTGAGCACGAATTTCCTGAAGGATTTTATTTTTGTATTTTGGTTCATTTTTTACCTGACTCATATCATTTTCTCTCCATTCTTTTGACAAAATCTTTATAGAAGCAAACACATTCACCAATATTCTTTATTTTTATATGTTCATTTGCAGCATGTATGGAAGCATATTGCGCTTTATCTAAATCAATCGGAGCAAAACGCAAAATATGATCTGCGATATCACTAAACCTTCTGGCATCTGTGCCTGCTGTCAATAAATAAGGTGATACAATCACATCTGGAAAATTCTCATTCATCACTTCTTCAAGTATCTGATAAGATCTTGAAGTATAGCTTGAAGGTTTACAGAAATCACGATAGAGTTCTTCTATTTCAATGCCGTATTTTTGTCCAATTTCTTTTATTTTCTTAAGTCCTTCATAAAGATCTTCTTCTCTTAAGCAGCGAAGAAACATTGTTGTTTCAGCTTCTTTGGCTTTGATTTGAGGATCTGATTTTGTACCGGCAAAAAATGTAGTAAAGGATATACTCGTTGAAAGCATCGCACTTGTCTGGGGATTTTTCATCATGATTTTTTTAATCAGTGGTGCAAATAAATCAAAATGTCCAAATAATACATTCATCGGAAATGACATATAAGGAGCATGACTTGTAAAGGTTGCTTTTACTTCCGGATAAAATTTACCTTTGTAGATCTTAGTACGATTTACTTCATCCATGAATTGACTCATTCTCATAATCACATTGTCTGAATTTGGATTGAGTCCTCCATGTCCCTTTGTCAATTGCATGGCTTTGCATGAATACATATGTCTGCTTTTTTCATGAACAGCCACAAATGCACTCTTTTGTTGTATGCCTGGAAGCATCCCCTGTGTAATTGCTCCGCCTTCATCTAGAACAGTATCAAAATGAATACCATTTTTCTTAAAGTAGTCAACTGCCAGTACAATGCCATCTCCACAAACTTCCTCATTATTTGAAGAAGCGATGTAAAGATTCATACCATAAAAGTCATATCCCTCACTTAATAATTCTTCACAAGCCATTAAAATGGCAAAAAGCGGTGTTTTTGTATCAATGGTTCCTCTTCCAAAAAGTGAATCCTCTTTGATTACGGAACAAAATGGATCGCTATCCCAGCTTGAATCACCATCAACTACATCATGATGAGACATTAACATAATGTTTTTTTCAGCGTTCTTGCCTTCAATCACATAGACAAAGCAGCCACTTCCAAATGTCATCCGCTTTGCTTTGGCAGTAAGCTGAGGAAAAGACTGAGCAAGTATTTCATAAAATCTATCATATTCTGGCTGATTAACTAAATCTCTTGTGAAAACAGTCTTACAATCAATCATTTTTCTTAAAATTGTCACATATTTTTGGTTTGTTTCTTCAGAAACATTTTTTCTTAAGCTTTCGTTTTTAAGTTCTCTTTTTTTCATATTAATTCTCTTTTCTTGTGTGTTCTTCAATATATTTCGTTACTTTGGAATCATTATATAAAGTAAAAAATACCAAAGATAAAAGACTGAAAATACCTGCGAAAATTCCTGTTAATTTCACACCTTCAAGTCCTACAGATTCTCCATGCATAGCACCAATTGCCAATACGCTGGAAACTACTACCATAGCAAGTGCATTGGCAATTTTTTCAATAAATGTCTTGGTTGCTGAGAAAAACCCTTCACGATTAATTCCGCTTTCCAAACTATCCTGCTGAATAATATCTGAAAGAACAGACTGCGGTAAAATATTGATAGCCGCAAATGGAAAGGCAACTATAATTCCCAGCACAATGCCAATAGCCAGTTCATGCCCAGGTGCCAATGCGGCAACCTTGTCCCCCACATAAATAAAGGCAAAAACAATGGTAAATATTACACTTGCACTCACCAACAAGATTTTTTTGTTGTATTTTCTAGAAAACCAAATGACAAATGGGAACAGACATAATGCTACACCGATCGCAAACAGCATTACGATGAAGGACTGTGATTCCGGAATATTTAATAACATGGTAATGTAATACAGCATAGCTGTCTGGAAAAAAGCCATCGATACATAACTAAACAAATCACCAAGTGTGAATAAAACAAAGTTTTTGTTTTTTAAAACACTCTTAAAAGATTTTAATAAAGATTCCTTTGGTTTTGTATTACTCTTTACATAATCTTTTTCTTTAAAGGCAGTAGCACTTAATAAAACACATGTCAAACCAATAACAGCAAAACAGGTAAAGACGATCCTCCATGCCCAAAGAGCTTCAACTCCTCTGTTCTTTATTAAATTTACAAACAGAGTTGCTGCATACATAAAAGAACTTGATCCCATAAAAAAGGCCGTGCTGATTCCATAATATCCTACTCTTTTTTTCGCATCGGGGATAATTTCCGGGACCAAAGCATTTCTTGGAATAAAGAAAAACGTATAGGCTGTATAATATGTTATCAGAAAAAAGCCAACCCAAATTGCATTGGCTACAGATCCATACTCAAAAGGAGCATAAAAAATCAAAAGCACAGAAATAGCGTAAGGAAATGCCGCATAACGTAAAAAAGGCATTCTTCTTCCCTCTTTATGTGTACATTTATCTGAAAGTGATGCAACTAATGGATCTGAAACCGCATCAATAATTTTACCCAGACATGTAATAAGAGCCATCACCGTAATAAAACCAAATAATTTGTTTTGCGGTAAGAGATTTGGTAAACCGCTTTTAACAGTTGGCTGAAAAAAATAAAGCAAATAGTTACCAATCATTCCGTTAAAAAGCCCTTTGGCAATATCCGCAAGGCAATAACGAAACATTTTCCGTTTAGGCAATGTATTTTCCATAATTATTCCCCCTTTTTAATCATGGCAGCTCAAATGATTTTTTTGTCATGTAGAAATATTATTATATTAATCTTACCATTGAAATGATATGATTACAACCTCATTAAAGCGTTTATGAATCTAAAGCAGATAAAAAAACTAAAGAAGTGTAAAACAAAATAAATCTGGATTTAAATAAAATTCAGTAAGTTTTTCATATGAACAAAAAACAGATGAATACGTTTGTACTCATCCGATTTTCTATAACTCTAAAAATGAATAAACAATTAATCTATTCTCTCACAGCGAACTGTAAAACGAACAGAGCCACCAAGATTACATGTAAATAGTGTCAAATCCCATTCACCTGATTCCATTTCTTCAACTGCTTTAGGCTGTAAAGACTCAAACTCTACAATTTGATAATGAAAAGTGTGACCATCTATATCCGTAAACATAATTTCATCATGAATGGAAAGATTTTTAAGTCTGCCAAAGTGATTTCGATAATTGTGTGCACAAATAATTAAATTGTCCAAATAGGCAGATCCCTCATATCGTGATGGCGATATTTTTAAATGCGCACTGCTCCATTCACTTAATATAGGAAGTTCTAGATTTAATTGAGGAATGGTCAGTACACCAATATATTCATAACCATTTACTGTTTCAACTGGCATATCCATGTTTGGATTCAATACATAATCAGGATACTCTATTTCCTCATTTTGATTTGAATGATCCTCGGGAATTTTTAAAAGAAGCTCTTCTAATGTCTGATTCGTTTTTTTATCAGCAAGATATTCAGTCCATAAATTTGCACACGTTAAACAAATCGCAGCAGCTATCAAAAATAAACCGACAAGAATCCATCCTGAACCCTTTTTATGCACTTTCCTTACCTCTTACAACTAAACCAATGATCACGCATACCAAACCGATAGCAATTAATGGTAACACCGGCCACCAGAGTTGACCTGTATTCGGAAGCTCAGGATCAGTAGGCTTATCAGGAATTTCTGGAATATCAGGATGATAAGAGTTCACAATGGTAAAGGTA
>CAMEIZ010000139.1 GCA_945919165.1 uncultured Traorella sp. | reverse complement strand
CGGAGGAGTTATTATGAAAATTGGAATCGGTAATGATCACAGTGCAGTTGTGATGAAAAATCAAATCAGTGAATATTTAAAAGGTAAAGGATATGAAATTGTGAATTATGGTACGGACAGTGAAGAAAGTTATCCTTATCCAATAGCCGGTGAAACAGTTGCGAAAGCGGTTGTAAATCATGAGGTTGACTGCGGTATTTTGATATGCGGTACCGGAATTGGAATTGGATTAGCTGCCAATAAGGTAAAAGGTATTCGCTGTGCGAAAAGAACACAACAATGCTAATATCATTTCATTTGGTGCCAGAGTTGTGGGAATTGAACTGGCAAAAATGATTGTTGATAACTATCTGGAAGCCGAATTTCAAGGCGGACGTCATGCTGAACGTGTACAGATGATTACAGATATTGAAAACAAAAATCTTTAAAGCATAACATTCATCATTTTGGACATAGTAAATATGGAGGTATATTATGAAAACTTTGATATTACTATGTCTTTTCGTTATTTTGAGCGGCTGCGGCTGGATGAATAACAATCAAAAACAGGATGGGAATATGAATGACAATCAAAATGGTCAACAAGAAACAGTGAAAACAAGCCAAATGAAAGACTTGTTTGCTTATTTTGATGAACAGGGCATTACATATTCCAATGCCCAGGATCTTAAAACGATGAATATTAATGCGCATGAAGGGAAAATGTTTGAATATGAAGGAAATCCAGTTTATATTTATCGCATGAACATGTCAGATGCAAATATGAAATCATGGATGGATGAAATTAAAAACACAGGTAAGGTTACGATTAATCAAGATGGTAAAGATGATAATTATGATGCCATCATTAATGGTGAATATCTGCTGGTAACAAAATCAAATACAAACCTGAATAAACTCTCGGAAATGTTTAAAAACTATCAAATCAAATAATACGGAAACGTATTATTTATTATATGAATTTGAATAAAGAATATTGTCATTAAAATCAAAAAGAGGTATAATTACAAGCAAACATTCATTGCAGGGAGGTGTTGTCGGAAGCTTTCCGACGAAATATGTTAAGTTCTTGGGTTTTGAAAAAAGCAAACATCAATGGTAAAGCAAATGCAGCTCAAAGAGAAACTGTAGGGAAAATGAGCAGCATTATTGGTGTTATCATCAATATGATATTATCTTCAATGAAAATTATAGCAGGGATCTTGTTTCACTCAGTGTCAATTCTGGCAGATGGTGTGAATAACCTTTCAGATGCTGGAAATTCTCTAATCCTTTTAATCAGCTTCAGGCTCAGCAGCAAAGAGGCAGATGAAGAGCATCCTTATGGTCATGAACGTTATGAATATCTTGCCAGCATTGTCGTTGCTGTTTCAATTCTGTTGTTAAGTTTTGAAATGTTTAAATCTTCTTTTGATAAGATTCTTCATCCTACCGATATTGATTTTTCTCTTTTGTTAGTCGGTGTTTTGGTTTTTTCAATTATCGGAAAACTGCTTTTATGGAAATTCTATCTGAACTGTGCTAAAGGCATTCAGTCAACAGTGATTGAAGCCAGTGCCCAGGATTCTTTGAATGATGTATTTGCAACCAGTGCTGTATTGGCATCTGCTTTGATTTTTCATTTCTTCCATCTGAATCTTGATGGTATTATGGGAATTATTGTAGCAACTCTTATTCTTTTGAGTGGTATTTCCATTATTAAAGAAGCAGCAAATAAAATCTTGGGAGAAGCACCAAGTAAAGAATTAGTGGATCATATTGAGAAAAAAATCTGTTCTTACAGAGGAATATATGGAATTCATGATTTAATGATACATTCGTATGGACCAAACCGCTGTTTTGTCAGTGTACATGCTGAGGTTGACAGCAAAGAGAATATTTTGGTTTCACATGATTTAATTGATCAGATTGAAAAAAGCTTTCTTGAGGAAGAAGGTATTCAGGTTGTTATACATATGGATCCGATTGTTTTAGATGATCCTTTGATCAATCAACTGAAAGATGAAGTTACTTTCTGTATTAAAAGTCTGTCAAAGGATTTGAGAATACATGATTTTCGAGCTGTTTTAGGACAGACTCATTCAAATTTGATTTTTGATTGTGTGATACCTTATTCATGTACAGTCACCAAGGAAGAAATACAGACAAAGCTTGATGAGATGCTTGCTGAAAAAAAAGAAAAGTATTATACAGTTATTACCTTTGAACGTCCTTACAGTGCATAGGAAAGAGGAATATACTTATTATCAATTTTTAGATAAATAAACGAATGAATTTCATATTGAAATTCATTTTTGTTTGCCATTTTATATATATCATAAAGCTCAGGAAGATCATAAGAATGAGAAACCTGAAAGAAAACAGATAATAATGTATTGAGATTAGGATTTTTTTTCATTTGAATTAATTCTTCTTGTGTGTAAAGATGCTTTAAATCTACATAATGATCAATATTAAAATCAAACTGTTCATTTAATGTTGTCATAAGACAGCTGGGGCTGTTTGAGAAATTGACCTCATTTAGCTGCTTTACTTGATTGTGAAGACAGCTGATTGGAAGAATCATATCTTCTTGTATGACAAATATCTGAATCGGAGAGGCTGTGACATCAAAAACATAAAATTGATGATTCAAAGTATTAAAAAAAATACCCTGTGAATGCGAAGACGTAAATAAAAAGTATGCAAGTAAAAATTTCATAAGATCACCCTATTTATCATGCTACTGTTTTTTGATTCTTATACCATAAGGTGAGTCCTAAACACAGAAAAGGCGAATATAGAAATCCTATGCCGCCAAATAAACGCGTACATAAGACCATCATGGAAAAATGCAGAAGCAGTGGAATATTGAGCTGCTTTGATACAATTTTAGGTTCAAGAAAAAAACGGATGGTATTCATGATGGAATAAAGTATTATTAAACCTATGGCAGCCTGTGATTGACCATTCAAATAAAGAAAAAAAGTATAGGGAAGAAGGACTAAACCAATGCCAATAAAGGGCATTGAATCGAAACAGGCACATACAAAAGATATCAACACAAACTTGTCAATGCCAATAAGAAACATTCCGATCAAACATTCCAACCAAGTGATCAGAAATAGCTTAAAAGAAGCAATCATCATGAATTTAAGGTTTTCAAAAACTATATTTTGAATTTTATAACATGCTTGATATCCTTCTATAGTCAGTTTTTTTACAACTCTAGCAATCGCGTGTATATCCAGAATAAAAAGAAATGTCAGCATCATGACTAATACTAGGAAGCCAAGGGTTTTAGGAAGCAATAGGATTAATGAGGAAATGAGTTGCATCAGCCATGATAAAACAAATGAAATCTGAGCTGAAAACTGTTTCAGCAAGGGCTCATTTGATAACAGCTTTTGAGTGATGGAAATCAGATGAGGCAGTTCAAAATAAAACTGTTTCAGAGATTGATAGAGAAGATAAATCAACAAAGTGATGATGGAAAAGAGCAATATTAACAGTACAAAGTAAATTAGAATAGAAATCATTCGATTTTGAGCATGTATTTTTGTAATAACTTTAGCAATAAGATAAGCAACAAGAAAAGGAGAGACATAGAAAAAACAATATTTTAAAAAAATATAGATAAAAATCAATATCAACAGTGGTTTGGCTTTCTCTGACATGTTACAGAATATGCTGAAAACATAAAAAAAAGGCCCAAGGCCTTAAACAATTCCTTGGGCTTGCATAGCTTTCGCAACTTTTTCAAATCCGGCAATATTAGCACCAATGACATAATTGTCTTTTGAATCATATTCTTTGGCAGTGTTACTGATTGTCGTGTAAATGTTTTCCATGATTTCTTTAAGCTTGGCATCAACTTCATCAAATGTCCAACTGTAACGCATGGAATTCTGTGACATTTCAAGTCCGCTGCAAGCGACACCGCCAGCATTGCTTGCTTTTCCCGGAGCATAAAGTACACCGTTTTTCTGCAGTACATGTATAGCTTGAGGAGTTGTTGGCATGTTGGCACCTTCACAAACAGCCATACAGCCGTTTTGGACAAGAATTTCAGCACTCTTTTCATCTAATTCATTTTGTGTTGCGCATGGAAGAGCAATATCACAGGCCACCTGCCAAATACCAGTAGAACCTTCACAATAGGTGGCATTTGGATGGGTATTAAGATATTCATGAATACGTCCGCGTCTGACTTCTTTAATTTGTTTCACACAGTCCAGATCTATACCTTCTTCATCCACGATATAGCCATTTGAATCCGACATGGCAATGACTTTTGCACCCAGCTGAGTGGCTTTTTCACAGGCATAAATCGCTACATTTCCACTTCCGCTGATCACAACTTTTTTCTTGTCAAAGCTTTCATCATGATCCTTCAGCATCGCTTCTGTGAAATAACACAAACCATATCCAGTAGCTTCTTTACGTGTCAAAGA
>CAMEIZ010000138.1 GCA_945919165.1 uncultured Traorella sp. | reverse complement strand
ACTGCGTTTGGATTGGTTTTAAGTAATTCTTGATAAGCATCTTCTGCAACTCTTGCAAGATGAGCACCACGACGTGAAATTGTTTCATCACTTAAACGTGTATTTGGATCATCATCAGCCACCTTCATGGATGTATCAATATGTATTTTGGTAAAGCCTGCCAAAACATAGCTGCGCATTAGATACTCGGCACTATTCATAGCTTCTTTTTCAGGTAAATGAGTCCATGTCAATGGTCCTAAATGGTCTCCTCCTAAGAAAATTCGAGAAAAATCATAATTACATTTTTCACAGATTCCCCGAACAAATTCAGTAAAATCAGCTGGCTTCATACCCGTGTAACCACCAAATTGATCCACCTGATTAGCAGTAGATTCAATCAAAACAACAGCTCTGTCTTCTTTGGCTCTTTCAATAGCTGCTTCAATAACATAATTATTAGCGCTGCAGCAAGAATAAATACCTACATGTTCGCCAGCTTTTTGCTTGGCAACGATTTGTTTTAATGGATTCGTATTCATCATAGACCTCCCTAATTTACAGAATTATTTTACCATGATTCTTCTATTTTTTATAGATTTTAATTATTAATTATAAACAAAATATTAAATTGTACAAATAGTCTTATTTATCATTCTGCTTACTAATATAAGAAAAGAGAAGTCTTTCGACTTCTCTAATGAAGGTTTAGAGTTAAAATTATCTACGCTTTTATTTGTGCCAAGGAACAGATACTAAAGAAGTATAATCTCCAGCCCAGATACCAAATGCACATCCGACAACACCGATAACCAGTAATAAGAAGATACATTTAGTAGCAGACCAGTTCTTTTTCTTGATCAGCCAGTAGCACAACATAGTAACTGCTAATGATAAAGCAGCTGGAAGTACACCGTCTAATAATCCCTGAACATTGATGAAGTTGTCAACAAGTTCACCAGCATCATTCAGAGCCTGTCCATTAGGAATCATCATTCCTAAGCTGATAGCACCGTAGTTGCAAGTTAAGGCACCAACTACGAATACACCTAACATAGAAGCAGCACGAGTGAATTCTTTAGCATTCTTAGTCAAAGCACCAATAGCGCTTGTACCTAAGTTATAAGACCAGTGCATTAAGAAATAACGTAAAGCCATTTCAACACCGAAGCAGATAACGAAGTAAAGAATTGGTCCAACGATGCTTCCATCGATAGCCATATTACAAGTAATACCAGCAGTAATAGGAACTAATGCGAACCAGAACAATGCGTCACCGATTCCTCCTAAAGGTCCCATAGCAGCAACACGTACTGAACGAATTGTGTTGATGTCAGCTTTCTGCTGTTCTAATGAAAGAACGATACCCATAACGAATGTTACTAAGAATGGGTGAGTGTTGAAGAACTCAAGGTTGTGTTCCATTGAAAGACTTAAGTCTTCTTTATTAGTGTGGATTTTCTGTAATCCTGGTAAAATACCCCATAACCAGCCTGCAGCCTGCATTCTTTCATAGTTGAAAGAAGCCTGTAACTGACAAGATCTCCAAACCATTCTGTTTAAAGTTTTCTTATCAAGTGGAGCAGCAGGAGTTAAATCCTTGTAAGCAGTTGCATTAGATGCCATCACTTACACCTCCGTTTCCAGCGTTTTCTTTAATTTTTAAGTTTAATGTAAAGTCATTAATTGCAATAGCAACACCGATGAATGCAACTAAAATCAGACATGCACCAGCAGTTGCAGGAATGTTTCCTAATACAGCAGCAGCTGCGAAACCAGCAAGGTAGATACCCCACAGGTCGTTTGATAACATGATCTTTAACAGGATAGCAAATCCGACGTTACGCATCATACCACCAGCAGCACCTAATCCGCCCATTAACCATGAGAATTTAGCAGAGAATTCCTGTAATGTTTCTCCCATAGCCTGTCCACCAGTGTAAGCCAATACAGCCATCACTGCGAATAAAGCACCAAGGATGCACATAGAAATAAGGTTTACCTGAGTAATTCCAGCAGGGTTAGCTTCTTCAGCAGCTTTGTCTGCTTTTGCCATTAATCCTGACATAACTGTGAATGTCAATGTAACTGCATACTGTCCGAATAATGCGAACACGATTGCAGCACCTAAAGCCTGTTCAGTTGGCAGGTTAGCAGTAACAGCTAATACAACACCAACTACACCACCTAATACAGCGTTTGGTGGCTGAGCTCCACCAACAGGCATATTTCCAACCATCATTAACTCATAAGTACCACCAACAACTAATCCTGTTTCTGGACTTCCTAAAATAAGACCGATAATAGGACAAGCGATGATAGGACGATACAAGATTTCAGTTAATGAGAATTGGTCAATTGCAAAAATAAATGTTACAATTGCTAATAATACAACTTGCATTGTCTTTTCTCCTTTTTAAAATTTACGTGTTTTATTTGAATAATTTAGATACATCTTCAGCAGCAATATCTGGTACGCGTCTGATTTCCAGTTCAACGCCAAGTTCCTGCAGTCTCTTGAAAGCTGCAACATCCTTGTCGTCTACGGCAACAGAAGTAGCTACCTGACGTTTTCCATCTGACATGTGCATGTTTCCGATATTTACTTTCTTAATAGGCACTCCGCCTTCAACTAAAGTCAAAACATCACTTGGATTGTCACATACGATGAAAATTTTCTGAGCATCACTGGCTTTATGGATCGTGTTGATTGTTTTTTCAAGTGTCCAATAACGAGTCTGTGCGTAGCTTGGAGCAGCCATGTCCATCAAACCCTGACGCAATGTATTGCCAGCCACCTCATCATTAGCAACAAGAATCAGGTTAGCCCCGATTACACCACACCACTGTGTAGCTACCTGTCCATGGATAAGACGATTGTCAATACGTGTTAAAACGATATTTGGCATAAAGATCTCCTCCCCTTCATATCCTTTGTAATTATATCAAGACCTCACAATCTCCAACAATTACATTTTTATTTTAAAGCGTTTTCAGATAGATTTCTTTATTTTTTTTATGATTTTGTTTGCACTTTTTAATGTAACATTTTTCCAATTATATGTAAAAAAGATAAAAAATGTATTAAATTATGTGAGAAAAATGGAAAAGCGCCCATAAATTGGGAGTTTTTGCGCAAAAACAAAAAAAAGCGTCCTTTCGGACGCATAGTTTTATAGTAATCCAATCAGTGAGCAAACAATTGCCAAAACGATAGTTCCAAGAATCAAAACAACTGGACTTACCTGTTTTTTCTTCAACAGATAGAACATCAGCAATGTATAGCACATTGGTAAGAAGTTAGGGAAAATCTTATCAAAGAAAGCTTCCTGAACAGCAACTTCGATACCGCCATCAACCGTAATAACCGGTAACAGCTGAATGCTTACATAAGAAGCAATCAAAGCACCGATCACTGTAATACCTAAGATAGTAGCTGAATTGGCAATGATTTCAGAGTTTTCCTTGATCATATCAATTGATTTAGTACCCAGTTGATAGCCAAGACGAGTCCAAACGATACGTAACAGCCAGATCACTACATACACACCAACGAAAATGATTGGTCCCAAGATTGATCCCTGAGATGCAAATGAGCAGGAAATACCAGCGACAATTGGTAATAATGTAAACCAGAAAATGGCATCTCCGATTCCGGCGATAGGTCCAAACAGAGCAACCTTTAACCCTTTAATCAGTTCTCTTGTTTCTCCACCTTCTTCAAGTGACATTAACAACCCCATCAAGAATCCTACAAAGTTAGGATGTGTATTGATGAATTCCAGGTTATCTTTCATTGCTTCTGCAAGACCTTCTTTGTCATCCTTATAAACTTTTTCCAAAGCAGGCAGCATTGCCCAAGTCCATCCACCAGCCTGCATTCTTTCATAGTTGAATGAAGCCTGAAGCAGTGAAGAACGAATACCTAACATGGTAATATCTTTATCTGTTAATACTTTTCTAGATTCCGGCATGAGTACTTCCTCCTTGTCCTGCATTTTCTAATGCTTCCTTGATTTCATCCTTACGCTGTTTTGTACCGAAGAAGTCGATCAGAGCGAAGATCGTTCCTAACAGAGCAACAGGCAACAGGTTTGGCATTTCGCAGAAAGAAGCCATTAAGAAACCTGCGATAAAATAAGGGATATATTTTGCTTTCATCATAACGCGTAACAGCATTCCAAATCCGATTGCTGGTAATACGCCTCCGGCTACTTCTAAACCGTGAGTAATAAATTCAGGCAGCGAGTTAACAAAGGCACTCATCAGATCCTGAGCCACAAATGTACACAGGAAGACAATCACACCATAAGTCAAAGCAACAATTCCCATTGTTGTAAAGTTGATTTTTGCCAGTGTTTTTCCATCAGCTTCGCTGGCAGCTTTATCAGCTTTACCCATGAAGAATGAGAAGGCTGAATAATAGAATAAAATGACATACTGCATTAAGAATGAGAATGGCAGACAAAGACCTA
>CAMEIZ010000137.1 GCA_945919165.1 uncultured Traorella sp. | reverse complement strand
AAAGGCAATTTGGCTGGATAAAGAAAAGACTTCTTCTTATGAAATGTACCAGTTTTTAGTTAACAGTGAAGACAGTAAAGTGATTGATTATCTGAAGACTTTAACTTTTCTTTCAAAAGAAGAAATTGATGCTTTGGAAGAAAGCATGAAAACTGAACCACATAAGCGTGAAGCTCAAAAAGCACTAGCCAGAGAAGTGGTGCGAGATTTACATGGAGAAGAAGAACTTGAAAAAGCGTTAAAAATTACCGAGGTTCTTTTTAGAGGAAATATTAAAGAATTATCTCATAATGAAATCAAAGATGCTCTTTCAACTTTTGAAACCGTACAAATCCAAGATGCCATTCCCCTAAGTAATGCTTTAGCTGATGCAGGTATTGCTTCAAGCCGTCGTGAAGCCAGAGAATGGATTAAACAGGGATCAATTCAGGTAAATGGTGAAAAGGTGACAGAAACAGAAAAATTGATCTGTAAGGAAAATGCTTTATTTGAAAATAAGACTGTAATTAAACGCGGAAAACGTAATTATTATGTCATTGCCCAATAAAATCGCTTCGGCGATTTTTTCTTTTGGTACATTTTTGCCTAAATTTCATACCTTATATTGAAAGGATGATAACATGTTAGGAATCGTAAACAGCGATACAAGAATGTATATGACGTATCAGCATTTAAAAAAGAAAATTGATTGTGTACTTTTAGATGATTTTACAGTATTAGGAATTAAATTTGATGGCATTATCTTGCCTATGTCTGGTATGAAAGATGATGAAACGATGATATTGCGAGGAATAGAAAAAAAATGTCCTAAGGAATTCTTCCAAATGCTGAAAGAAAATGGTGTTCTTTTTTGCGGCAATATCACACAAAAACTGAAAGAATTGCCTTATCCTTTAATAGATTTGAACAGTTATGAAACATTTATTAATGCCAATTCTAAACTGACAGCTGAAGGTGTATTATTTCTATTACTTGACAATACCAACAAAGGTCTATTGGACAGCCAAGTAGATTTAATAGGGTATGGACATAGCGGACGAGCTATTTATGAGCTTTTAAAAAAGATCGGAGTTCATGTTCGAGTCATTCGAAGAAATGTTACAGATCAACACCCTGATTTTATCAGTGTTGAAGAATATAAGATGGAAAAACCAAATGAAGTGATCATCAATACTTCTATTACGAACATTATTGATGATCTTATGATCAAAAAAATGGATGAAAATCTGATTATTAATTTAGTACGAAGCTCTGTATTCAATGAAGCGCTTCTGCGTCAGCGTTACTGCCGAATCGTTCATGCAGGACCACTTCCAGCACTTTTTTCCAGTGCCAGTGCAGCGCATATTCTAGAGGATACGATTCTTGAATATCTATATGAAAAATAGACTTCTGATAGGAATTAGCGGATCCTATTGCAATCACAAACGGGTTTTGGCAGTTTTAGAGAAAATGGTGGATGAATATGAGCTCACTTTTGTATTCACAAAAAATGTTTCTTCTTTAGATACCCGTTATCATAGCGCAAATGAATTTGAAAAAAAATGTCAGGCTCTGACAAATGAACCTATCATTCATGATCTAATTGAAGCTGAAAAAATAGGTCCGCTTGACCGTTACCAGATCATGGCGATAGTCCCTTGTACAGCCAATCTTTTATCCAGAATCGTATACGGTGCTTATGATTGTCCTGTTGCATTATGTGCAAAAGCCATGATACGCAATCAAAAAAACGTTGTTATAGGGATTTCCAGTAATGATGTATTAGGTATCAGCGGTATTAATGTTATGAAAGCTCTCAATATGAAGCATCTTTACTTTTTGCCATTTTATCAGGACGAACCGGTTTTAAAGCCTAACAGTTGTACGAGTGTTTTTGAAGCATTAAATGAAACGCTTTGCTGTGCCAAAAATCATCAACAGATCCAACCATTACTAAGGGAGAAACCATGAAAAAATGCTATATTGCTGTTATTACACCTTTTACATTATTAAATGAAATTGATTATGAAGCATATGATAAGTTAATTGAACGTCTGATTGAAGAAAAAAGTGATGGTCTAATGATATGCGGTACTACGGGAGAGAGCTCAACTCTTCATGAAAATGAAAAAATCTCCTTATTGGAACATACCATTCAAAAAGTAAATCAACGATGTGAAATATATTTTGGCATTGGTTCAAACAATACCTGTGAATCCATGCGTTTATTAAAAATGAGTGAAGAACTTGATTTTGAAGGATATCTGGTTGTAACACCATATTACAATCAACCGACACAATTTGGTCTTTATGAACATTTTTCAACGCTTGCAACGGAAACAAGCAAAAAGATCATGCTATATAATGTACCTTCAAGATGTTCAGTTTCTCTAACAGCTGCTACTGTTATCAAACTGGCCAATGATTTTAAAAATATCACTTCTTTAAAACAGGCTAGTCATGATTTGGATATGGTAAAAGAAATTCTTAATCAAACGAAGAATTTTGAGATATATAGTGGAAGTGATGGTTATCTGATAGAAGGATTGAATGCTGGTATGAATGGGGCAGTCAGTGTTATTGGACATTTCTGTCTGCCAAAAATGAAACAGTTTTTTGAAGATTATGAAAATCAATTAGATGTCAGTGAAGCTGATCAATTTTTCAAAAAGATTTCACATCTTTGTTTTCTTGAATCAAATCCCATATGTGTCAAATACTTGTTAAGTGAAAAAAAAGAATGCTTAAATGTCTTGCGCCTTCCATTAACGGCAATCAGTTATGAGTCAAAATCAATTTTAGAACAAAATACCGACACATTTCTTATGAATTCTTTGACACAATGATTTCATGAAAGTAAAATGTTTCGATGAACAACATGAGAATGATCTTACTGATTCGATTAATGACTTTATCGAAAACAGAACAATAATTGATATCAAATTTTCAACAGCATGTTTTAAAGACAATGATGAACAGATTTACTGTTTTAGTGCTCTGATTCTTTATGAGGAATAGTGAGGTTGATTTCAGCCATACTAGTAAGGGAGGGCATGATGGAAACAAAAACAACAATTAACTGTTCAGTATTGTCTTGTATATTCAATACAGGAAAAATGTGTCATGCGGAAGAAATCAGTGTAGGCTGCGACCGCTGTGTGTCACCAAATTGTACTCATGAAACTGAATGTGTATCATTCCGTATGCGACAGGGATAGCAATTTTGCTATTCTTTTTTTATGAAATTATTTCGTTTTGATTTTTCTTGTTATACCATTCATGAGTTCTTTGTGATACAATATTGTTGAGGTGTTATCATGAAAAAGATGAGTAAGCTTTTCTTATGTGCTTTTCTATTATGCGGTTGTATGAATAAAAAAGAGAATTCAAACGCAGAGCATTATGAAAAATATGAGAACTATATGGAACTGCTGATCGATAACTCAAAACAGATTACATTGCAGTTTCCTTTTAAATTTAATTATGAAAAATGAAGATGGATATTCATACTTGGTTTCAATCAGTGATCCTCTTGTTGCCATGTATAATGTTCAAATGGTTGTTGCTGATCTTTCTGAAATCAGTGAAAGTAATGTAGCACCTAATATTGGTGTGTTTGAAAATAAAAGCTATAATATGATTCCTAATCAGGTTAATACCGAAAAAGGTTATTATAAAGGTTTGGCAGTTCATGGAGAAACTTCTAAAAGTGCTTTTGTTTTAAATTGTCTGGTGATGTATAAAGATGCAAAACAAAACGACAATTATGTATATTATATTATCAATGCTGATTATGCTGATTTTGAAAATGAGGAAGTAAACGCAAATGAGTGAGAAACGCAGACAGTCAATTATATTTGGAGGACTGATATCCAGTGCCGGTGTTTTATTATCGAAGGTCTTGGGACTTGTTTATGTCATTCCCTTTAATATGATTGCCGGTGATACCAATATTCAGCTTTATGGTTATGCTTACAATATTTATTCTTATGTTCTTTCGATTTCAATTGCCGGCATTCCTTATGCGATAGCAACCCTTGTTGCAAAATATTATAATGTTGGCGATTATAAGACTACACTTTTGATCAAAAAAATATCACTAGGTTTAATGCTGGCTTTAGGATTTGGCGGCATGTGCTTTGTTATTTTAGCAAGCGGAAGTCTGGCAAATGCTATTTTAGCGACTCATAGTTCTTTAAGAGATATCATGATTACGAAAAATGTCATGATCATCATTTCTTTTGCTTTGTTCTTTGTTCCGATGTTAAGTGCTTATCGAGGCTTTTATCAGGGATTAAAAGAGATGAAGGCTTATGCCTTTAGTCAGGTTATAGAACAATTAGTTAGGGTTTTATCATTACTGTTTTTAGGCGCTTTAGTAGTATATGTTTTCCATTTGGATCGTATTTATAGTGTTTATACCGCTATTGCTTCTATTACGATATCTGCCTTATTTGCGATTGGTTTTTTTGTTCAGTTTGATAAAAAGAAT
>CAMEIZ010000136.1 GCA_945919165.1 uncultured Traorella sp. | reverse complement strand
TTTACCGACATTGACTAATGAGTGGTCTTCGTTTCCAACCACACCAACAGTCGCACGGCAATTACCTAAAATCTTACGAACTTCACCGCTTGCAAGACGAACTGTAACATATTTATCTTCAATACCTAAAATCTGAGCACTTACACCAGCACTTCTTGCCAGCTGTCCACCCTTACCAGGTTTCAATTCAACGTTGTGAATGAATGTACCTTCAGGCATGTTTCTCATTTCAAGAGCATTTCCAACTTTAATATCTGTAGCAGGTCCGCTGACAACCTTAGCTCCAACTGTTAATCCCTTAGGTGCTAAGATATAACGTTTTTCACCATCTGCATAATTTAATAATGCGATATTTGCTGATCTGTTTGGATCGTATTCGATGGTTGCAACTGTTGCAGGAATTCCATCTTTATTTCTTTTGAAATCAATCACACGGTATTGGCGCTTATGTCCTCCACCCTGATGACGTGTCGTGATACGTCCGTTGTTATTACGTCCACCTTTACTTGAAAGCGGAGCTAACAAACTCTTTTCTGGAGTTGAAGTTGTAATTTCATCAAATACCAGAACAGACATATTACGACGGCCGTTTGTAGTTGGCTTATATTTCTTGATTGCCATAATATTTCTTTTCCTCCTTACGCGTTTCTAGCGGGAAATAGCGTGAATCTCCCCGGATATTCTTATTCTCCGAATAAGTTAATATCTTGTCCTTCAGCAATCTTTACAACTGCTTTACGAACAACTTTAGTAGTTCCTGTGTATTTTCCTACACGTTTTGCCTTTGGCTTAGTGTTTAAAATATTAACACCTACAACTTTAACACCAAAGATTTTTTCAACAGCCTGACGAACTTCTGTTTTGTTAGTTCCCTTAGCTACTTCAAATGTAACCTTGTTGTCAGTTTCCATCAATTTCATTGATTTTTCAGTGATAATTGGACGGATAATAATATCTCTGTAGTTATTCATTATCCTAATACCTCCTCAACTGCTTTGACTGCGGCTTCAGTGAATACCACTTTATTAGCATTTACCAAGTCATAAACATTGATTGCATCAGCTGTCAGCATCATCATTGTATCAATGTTTCTTACTGACAAGTAAGCATTTGCATAATCATCATCGTTAGCAACCACAAACAGTGTTTTATTTGTAGCTTTGATGGCTTCGATAACAGCAACCATATCTTTAGTCTTTGGAGCAGCCAGTTTCAGATCATATCGTTTGATAAAACTTTTTCAGATAATACGGATCTTAAAGCTAAACGACGAACTTTTCTATTCAGTTTTGTTGCATAGCTTCTTGGAGTAGGTCCAAATACAATTCCTCCGCCTCTGTACTGTGGAGCTCTGATTGAACCCTGACGAGCGTTACCTGTACCTTTCTGACGGTAAGGTTTGCGTCCGCCTCCACGCACTTCACGACGATTCTTTACATCATGAGTGCCCTGTCTCAATGATGCACGCTGCATAACGATAGCATCAAAGATTGCTTGCTGATTTGGCTCAATGCCAAATACTTCAGGATTAAGAGTTATTTCATGCAACTTTTCACCTGACTGGTTAATTACGACCATATTAGGCATATCTTATTCCTCCTCATTTGTTTTGCTGTAGTCAACTAACACTTTAGCTTCTACATCACCTTTGCTGCATTTAGCAGACTGGATCATGACTAAACCTTTTTTAGGTCCAGGCACATTTCCTTTAATTAACATGTAGTTCTTTTCAACATCAACTTTGATGACTTCCAGATTTTTGTTAGTTGTTCTGTCGCATCCCCACTGTCCTGGCATTGTGAATCCAGGGTCAATTTTGTTTGTTCCCAAACCAGTTGTTGCTGCAGAACCCATTGTTCTGTGAGATCCTGAACCATGAGTTTTAGGTCCGATCTTCTGATTGTGACGAACAACTGATCCTGTAAATCCATGACCTTTACTTGTTCCGATCACATCTACCATTTCACCGGCAGCGAAGATATCTGCCTTGATTTCTGCTCCTAATTCGTAGCTCATCATTTCTTCTGAGCGGAATTCTCTGATGTAGTGCTTTGGAGCAGTGTTCACTTTTTTAGCGTGACCAATTGCAGCTTTAGTAGCTCTTCTTTCTTTTACATCTTCGATTCCTAATTGGATAGCAACGTATCCATCGTTTTCCATTGTTTTCTTCTGTAAAACAACATTTGGCTGAACTTCAACTACTGTTACTGGAATCAATACTCCATCTTCAGTAAAGACCTGAGTCATGCCAACTTTACGTCCTAATAGTCCTTTCATGATGTCACCTCCAGCTTACAGCTTGATTTCGATGTCAACACCACTTGGCAGTTCCAAACGACTTAAAGCATCGATCGTTTCTGCTGTAGGTCCAACAATCTCAATCAATCTCTTGTGTGTTCTGATTTCGAACTGTTCACGAGAGTCTTTGTATTTGTGTACCGCACGCAAGATTGTTACAACTTGCTTTTCAGTTGGAAGTGGTACAGGTCCAACAATTTTCTTGGCACCGTGTGCCTGGGCAGCTGTTACGATTTTTTCAGCACTAGAATCAAGGATTCTGTGTTCGTAAGCTTTTAAGCGAATTCTTACGCTATTCTTTGCCATGTTTTCTCTCCTTCTCTTCCGTTCTTGACGGAGTTCAACCGCTCGATACGAATTCCCTGACCGTACACCGTGACAACGTATCTCAGTGTGTCAGCAACCTCGCATGTCAACGCGGTAGCTCCATTATTATAGCAATACAACCCCTTTATTGCAAGTCTTTTTTTACACTTTTTTTAGTTATTTTCGCTTGATTGTTTTTACTTCTCTCAGTTTGAAAAAAACAGTGATTTTTCGATGTTTTATTCAAATATACCCACAATCAATCAACCTTTCTTTTAGTCAATCATATAATCCTGGAATTCATTGTTTTGCCTGTTTTTTTCATTCGGTAACAAATTCTAAAACAACTAAAAAAAGAAGAGCAAAACTCTTCTATTTATTATTTGAATTTATCCATTTTTTTGATATTGAGCGACATATGCTTCTACAGGTTCTTTCAACTTATCAATAAATGATTCTTCACCAAGGGTATTCACTTTCCAAAATACCGCCTGACTGCCTCCAGATGTCACCGCAATAAGCTGAATCTCATCTTCATGTCCTAAAAGTGTAACATTCAAACTGACACGATTTTTACCAATATAACTATAGCGCTCAAACACCAAAACCGTACAAGTAACACCATGAAACACTGTTTTACTTTTACTTTCTAAACTCGCAGAAATGGAACCAGACAATATACTGCTTTCCAGATAACTGCTAAATTCATCATAATTCCCTTGAAACGTTCTGTTATAGACGGCCATTCAAATCTCCTTTTCTGTGTAATCAAATCAACAAACTGAGTCAAACATTAACTAGTTGCGATCTGCGTCAAAAACAATACCCGCATCTTTCTTAGCCAGATCAACAACATGCATCACCATCTTTGAATGAGCCAGCATTTCATCACAGCGCTGACGATCCTGATTTTGAATCATTTTCAATATTTCTCCCGCATAATAATAATGAGAATCCTGATGAGTTTGAAGTTTGATTTCTTTGTGATCGCCATTTCGATAGAAGACTTCAACATTTTTTGTCATTGATGAAGCGCTTTTCGAAATGATATAACCTTGTTCAGCCTGCACTTGAGTAAAATTAAATCCAATATTATCTTTACTTCCAACACAGCTTGCAATGGTATGATCGTACTCTAATGTCAAAACACCACTGGTGTCAATTCCTTCTTGAATATTTGCTTTATAATGAACTACTTTAGGCATTCCCAAAAGACCTGTAACAAAATGAAGGTTATAAATATTGATATCCATCAACGCTCCGCCGGAATATTTAGGTGTAAATACATTTGGATACTTGCCTTCCAAAAAAGCATCATATTTTCTTGAGTATTGTGACATATTGCATTCTATGATCTTAAGTTGCCCCAAATTCTTTAATTCTTCTTTAATCGCTAAAAAATTGGGATTGTAAACAGTAGTGATCGCTTCAAAAAGAAAGCATCCTGTTTTCTTTGACATCTCAATCATTTCATCACATTCTTTTTCATTCGATGCAAATGGTTTCTCAACGATGACATTCTTTCCATGTTTCATCGCCATCATTGCATGATTGTAATGAAGTGAATTAGGGCTTGCTACGTAAATGCAGTCAATCATTGGATCACTCATCATAGCTTCTAAATCTGTATAGATTTTGTCTACATGGAATTTATCCGCCAGTTTTTTTGCGGTTTCATAATTTCTGGAATATACTGCTGCATATTCATTTTCATGATATTCAAGTACCTGACTCATCACCCAATCTGTAATAAAACCTGTTCCTATTGTTCCTATTTTCATATAATGACCTCTTTTCAATAATATTGTAGCATTTTCATTATTTAAAAGAAAGCTTCAGCTCGATCATTTCGGTTTGATTTCCAGTTTCATTATAATTCATCTATCCAACTAAAAAAATAAGCCTTTCGGCTTATTCAATCGCAATATACTTTTTGTTTTCAACTTGTTTTTCTTCAATCTTAGGA
>CAMEIZ010000135.1 GCA_945919165.1 uncultured Traorella sp. | reverse complement strand
TACAAGAATGAAAACCATCAGCCCGCTTGCTTGATTTGATTTTCTTTTATTAGGCTTTGAGGTCAAACTGACTGTTTTTTTCTGCTTTGTTTTTATGTTTTCATCATTTAAATGATAACAGTTATGAGGATTGGTTCTTGAAAAACAATAGGGACAGTATTTTTCTTTGTCATCATAGATCGTATTACATTCTCTGCATTTTATTTTCACAATTATCACCCACTATTACTTTACACGTTTTTATAAAAAAAGGAAGCTGAATGAACAAAAAGTCACAAAAAGCTTTCCTAAAAATAAGAATTTGCCTATAATACTGCTATGGATATACAAAAAGAATTATGTGAATGGTTTAGAAAAAATCATCGAAAACTGATTTTTCGTGAAAATAAGGATCCTTACTCGATCTGGGTCAGTGAAATTATGGCACAACAAACCCGAATTGAAACCATGCTGCCATATTATGAAAATTGGATGAGAGACTATCCAACGATTGAAGCTTTAGCGAATGCGCCAATAGAAAAAATATTAAAAAGTTGGGAAGGATTGGGATATTATAACCGCGCCAGAAAGCTTCATGAAGGAGCCAAACAGGTTATGAATGATTATGGTGGAAAGCTGCCTTCTGACGTTGAAGAATTAGAAAAGATTCAGGGAATTGGACCCTATACAGCGGGCGCGATTGCTTCCATAGCATTTGATTTAGAAGCAGTAGCTGTTGATGGTAATGTGTTAAGAGTAATTACGCGTCTGTTAGAAATTGAAGATGATATTTCTAAGCCGGCAACGGTAAAAAAAGTTAAAAATATAGTCAGTGAAATGATGAAAGGCAGTCAACCCAGTGATTTTACACAGGGATTAATGGAACTAGGTGCCTTAGTATGTATGCCATCTGTAATTTTATGTGATCAGTGTCCATTAAATCAGAAATGTCAAAGCTATGCTCATCATACACAGTCTTTATTTCCGGTGAAATCCAAAGCAAAAAAATCACCTGAATATGTTTTTATGACCCTTCTTATTATAAAAGATCATCAGATTTTGTTAAGCCGTGATGATCAGGATGGCTTAATGAAAGGTTTTTATCGCTTGCCTCAATATGAAAAGATGGATCTAGAAGGTTATGAATTTATCAAGGAATATAAACATGTTTATTCACATAAAAAATGGATCATGAAACTCTATGAATGGAAGAAAGGAAAATTGCCTGAAGATGATTATGTTATCTGGAAAGATATCGATGAATTAAAGGTCATTCCAATAATTGGTGCACATTTAAAAATATTAAAAGAGAGGGAAGTATGTCAGTAGTCGTTAATATTCAACAAAATTCTAAAAAAGTGAAAAAAATCGGGTTGGATTTTTTATCTAGCTGGACAGCTTATCAAAATCAGTACTTTGGTATCCTTGATCAGGCTTATGTCATTGATTCATATAAGGGTGAAAAGGATATTCGAGGACAGTTATTTGTTCTTTACAGTCAAAAGAAATATGGCAGAGGAATGAGTTTTTTTGTCGATGATCAGTATAACATTGAATTAGTGCTGAATTATCCGGCTACTAAAACGGATATTGAAATGTTTTATAAGTTTATTCATGATTTTTGTAAGAATTTTGGTTTTGATACTTTTCTTCAAGAAGGGAATCCTTATCATTTAGATCAGATTTCTCAATTGAAAGAAGAAGCTCTCACATTCCATCAGGATTTAATAGGACTTCATCCGGGTTTGACTATTTTTGGCTGTATTTATCCGATTGTCTTGGAAGAGGAACTGATTAAGATATTAAGTACTCTGGATAAAAAAGAAGCATATGACTATTATGAAGAATATTTAGATAAGAAACAAAAACAGGATTTTTATTACGCAAAACCTCTGATCTATCAAAAAAATGAGCATGAATATATTGCTCGCTATGCTCTTACTGAAAACGTTCCTTCTATTTTCCCTATGCAGGAGTGTTTGCCATTTGGTTATGATCAAAAGCTAAAAGATAAAATAAAAGACTGGAATGTGGTACTTGTTGTAGATAAAAATCAAAAGCTTCAGGTTTGGGAAGAGATTCCTTATTCTGATTTCTGCTTTATCATCGATATAAATCATTATCCAAAATTTGATGCTTCTCATATCATCATAACGATTAATTCAGAAATTTTGTCAAAGATTGAAAATTATCTGCAAGAACAAGCTAAATCAGAACTTGAAGCATGGTTATCCGATATCCGGGAATTGGGCCATAAACCGGCCAAAATAGAGTATTCTATGACTTTTATCGATGAAGATGGAATCAAATGTCATATTTTTAAATATAAAAAAACACTGTTGGGCAAATGGTATCTTGGAATTGTCAGTGATTCAGGTACCTTTAGTGAAATGAAAGAATACAAGAAGAATACTGAATTGACAGATGCAAAACATACCTTAAATCTGTTAAAGGATATTTGGAAAAAAAGTGCGAGGTAAAGGATGATTGAGCTGTACAGACCAAAAATAGAAGATTTATGGTTTAGAGAAAATCTGATGAATGACAAAGATACTATGTCCTTCAATAACGCTTGGGGTGGGACAATCCCCTTTCCACAAGAAAAATGGGAGAATTGGTATAACAAATGGTTAAATAACAGCAGAAACAAACGATACTATCGATATGTAACAGAAAATGATATTTTTTTAGGTGAGATTGCTTATTATTTTGATGAAGTAAGAAAAGTTTATATGGCTAATGTAATCATTCATGCCTCATATCGTGGAAAAGGTTATGGTAAGAAAGCATTACTGCTGTTGTGTGAAAACGCTAAAAACAATGGTATTCCAGAAATATTTGATGATATAGCCATTGATAATCCGGCAATTCATTTATTTATCAGTTGTGGATTTGAAGAAATTGATCGAACTGATAAATATATCATGTTAAGAAAGAAATTATCAGACTGATAGTATTTTGGCAAGTTTTAAATAAATAAAAATGGCCCTCGATATGATTGTTTCATATGGAGGGTCCGTTTTACAGTCAGAAGTTTATTTAATTGTATTTAATAATCCACCATGTTGTAATATGTCAATTTGTTCTTCATTGTAAGGCAATAAGACATTGAAGGTGATATTTTTGGTCAAGTTTTTGATTTGAATTTTGGAATTAGGCTTTAATTCATGAAGGTGTATGAACTCTAATTCATCCATTTCATCGATTCGTTCATAATCATGTTCATTTTCAAAGATGCATGGAAGAATTCCAAAATTGATCAGATTTGCCTGATGAATACGTGCAAAGCTTTTTGCTAATACAGCTTTAATGCCCAAATACATAGGTGCTAGAGCAGCGTGTTCTCTGGATGAACCCTGACCATAATTGTGTCCAGCGACAATGAATCCGCCCTTGTTATTAAGACAGTCATCATGGAAGGTTTTTTTCTGGTTCATAAAACAGAATTCAGAGATCTTTTCAATGTTGCTTCGATATGGCAATACCTTGGCTCCTGCTGGCATGATATCATCTGTTGTGATGTTGTCACTAACTTTGATCATCACTTTTTTAATAAGTGTGTCATCTAATGGAGTGTTGATTGGCAATGGCTTGATATTAGGACCACGAACAATTTTCACATCACTTGAACAGCTTGGATAGATCAGGTTTTCATCATGTACAGTATAGCTTTCGAGATCTTCAGCAAGTTCAAAATCAGCGTTTCTTGGATCGCTGATAACGCCTAAAATAGCACTATAAGCAGCTGTTTCACAGGAAACTAATCCTACACTGGCACTTAATGTACCACTTCGTCCATAGAAATTGCGATTGAAGGTTCTTAATGAGAAAGCATTAGTAGAAGGAGATTGTCCCATACCGATGCAAGGACCGCAGGTACATTCCAATAGGCGTACGCCACTTTCAAGAATTGGAGTCAATTTATCGGTTTTGGCAAGCATGCATAATACCTGTTTGCTGCCGCAGGATAATGAAGCAGAAACATGCGTTTGAATTGTGTGTCCTTTTAAAATGTTGGAAACAGTAGCAATATCCAAATAAGAAGAATTGGTGCAGGAACCAATATTAACTTGTTGGATAGGAGTTCCTTCCATACTTTTGACGGTAACGACATGGTCTGGCATATGTGGCAGAGCAATCAGTGGTTCAAGTTCATTTAAATCAATGACATATTCTTCATCATAGCGTGCATCTTCATCTGCTTTGATTTCAGTGAAATCTTTTTCACGATGCTGTTTTTTTAAGAACTCATAGGTTTTTTCATCACTTGGGAAAATTGAAGTTGTTGCTCCTAATTCAGCACCCATATTGGTAATGGTCGCTCTTTGCGGAATACTCAGTGTTTTGACACCCTCCCCGGTATATTCAATAATTTTACCAACTCCGCCTTTGACAGACAGCATGGATAAAACCTTGAGGATAATATCTTTGGCTGCCACGCCCTTTTGAAGCTTTCCCTTGAGTTCTATTTTGACAATTTTAGGCATGATGATTTGAAAAGGACGTCCTGCCATGGCGGCAGCAACATCCAATCCGCCGGCTCCCATAGCTAACATTCCCATACCTCCGGCAGTAGGGGTATGCGAATCACTTCCAAGAAGTGTTTTTCCGGGGATATCAAAACGTTCTAAATGAACTTGATGGCAGATGCCATTTCCAGCTTTGGAGAAAACAATCCCATAGCGATCGGCAACGCTTTGCAGATAGGCA
>CAMEIZ010000134.1 GCA_945919165.1 uncultured Traorella sp. | reverse complement strand
CTTTTTCAAATAAAACAACATCATGTCCTTTTAATTTAGCAACACGAGCTGCTTCAAGACCTGCTGGTCCGCCACCGATAACAACAACTTTTTTCTTTTCACTTGCCGGTGTTATGACACGTTTGTATTCATAACCGTTTTCGGCATTTAATACACAGCTTAAGAACTTGCGGTTTTGAATGTTGTCTGTACATCCTTTGTTGCAACTCAAGCATTGACGAATCTCATCTTCTCTTCCTTCTGCCAGCTTTTTCGCAAAATCTGGATCACACAATAATGGACGTCCTAATGCAATCATGTCAGCTTTTCCTGTTTCAAGCAATGCTTCCGCATTTTTAGGAGTGACGATACGACCAACGATTGCTACCGGGATACTGACTGTCTTTTTTACTTTTTCAGTGATTGGCAGCATCCAGTTATAAGCAATGCTTCCCATAGGTGGGATAGTATCTCCCATGTTTCCAGTATGATTAGCCTGTGCAACCTGAATCATATCAACACCGGCTTCTTCCAGTTTCTTGGCAAATGCAATACCTTCTTCTTCCTGAAGACCACCTTTTCCGCGATCGCTGCCATCAGCATTTTTGGTGATAAATGGCAGTTTATATTCAATCATCAGGCTTGGTGCTGCTTCTTTGATTGCAGCAACTACTTCAAGTGCATAACGAATTCGGTTTTCAAAAGATCCGCCATATTCATCACTGCGATGATTCAGTGTTGTTGAACATAATGAACCAACCAAACGATCTCCATGCACTTCAATGGCATCCACACCTGCTTCCATCGCTCTTCTTGCACACTGAGCCATGGATTCTTTAATTTGTGCCAGTTGTTCAACGGTTGCTTCACTTACAAAGTGCTGCATATCATGATGTAATTTTGCATAAGCATCAGCTGTTGTTTTCTTAGATTCTGCCATTTTGGCTTCAAAAGTAGCCATATCACCGGCTTCTTTAGCTTTTTGTGCAGCAACAGCTGCCATTCTTGAAGCCATGATCATTCTTCCTACACCTGGAACATCATATTCCGGATGGAAGATCTGCAAAGCCAGTTTACAGTCATATTCATGTAAAGCATCAGCAAGTTTTTTAAACGTTGGAATCTGTGCATCATCACAAAGCTTTGGTGTTGGAGAAGCAGTCTGTACAGGTGCTACATCACCAATGACAATATAGCTAGCGCCGCCTTCAGCTAGACGTTTATAGAAATTGAAGCTTTGTTCTCCAATAGATCCGTCACGTTCTTCATAGCCTGTTGTTAATGGCGGAAACATGATACGGTTTTTTAATGTTAGATTTCCTACTTTGATTTCTTCTAATAATTTCATGATTTTCTCCTTCATTATAATTGTTTTGCGATTTCATAACCCTGAAAAATAGCATCTTTGATATTTCCAACTTTCTTGGCATCACCAATCAGTTGATAGTTTACATGAGCATTCTTCAGCATTTCCTCAATTGAATTATCCGGTTTATAGCCACTGGCAAACACTAATGTATCAGCATCATCAATACAGTATTCTTTCTGATCTTTGACATAATAAATTTTATCTTCTTCAACTTTTTCGACTTTGGCATCACAGATCATTTGAATACCTTTTTTCATCATACGCTGAACTAATAAGCTTCTTCCTGGACCACTTTCACCCATCATGACACCTTTTGCCATTTCGATAAGGATTATTTCTCTGTTTCTTATAAATAGATCGTTTACAATCGGTGCTAAATAATCAGCTGTTTCACAGCCGACACTGCCTCCCCCAATAATCACAATCTTTCTTCCCGGGAAAGCTTTTCCTGTTAAAATATCATCCGCACTCATCCACTGTTTAAATTTCGTAAATGGCTGAATGATGATTGGTTTGGCACCTGTAGCAGCTAACACTTCATAATCTTTGAATTCATCCTGAAGCATTTTTTCAGTCACTTCACAGCCCAAACGAATATCAACCTTTTCACTTTCCAAACGATGCTTCATGAATTTGATTACTTTCGTGAGATCTTGTTTTCCAATAGGTACAGCAGCAGCATTCATTTCACCGCCCAGCTGATCATTTTTCTCACAAAGTACAACATGATGTCCTTTTTTCTTTGCCACATAAGCAGCTTCCATACCGGCAGCTCCGCCGCCAATCACTAAAACCTTTTTCTTGACATTGGCAGCTTTTAGATTATCTTCATTTTCCAGTTCAAAAGAAGGATTGATGGTACAAGCTACTCGCTTGCCAAACATGATGCCATTCAGACAGCGCAAACAGCCAATACAAGGACGAATTTCTTCTTCTCTTCCTTCAAATGCTTTGTTGGAGAACTCTGGATCACATAGATTGGCACGTCCGATCATACAAGCATCAGCCTTGTTATTGGCAATCAATTCTTCTGCGATCCAAGGCTCGGTAATACGTCCTACTGTTGCAACAGGTATCGAAACATATTTTTTAATTTCTTCAGATAAAGCTGAATGAGAGCCCATTTTAGTTCCCGGAGCAGGAATGGAGCTGCCTCTGGCAATGGTTGTTCCTCCTGAAACATGAAGCATATCAGCTCCTGCTTTTTCCAGTTGTTTGCTGACATAAATCATATCATTGATATTGAGTGAACCATCACAGTATTCATCTCCAGAAATTCGAACATCAATAATGAAATCCTCACCACACACTCTTCTAACTTCTTGCAATACTTCTAGTGTCAATCTCAAACGTCCATGAATGTCTCCCCCATATTCATCTGTTCTTTTATTATACAATGGAGAAAGGAAACCTCCCAAAAGACCATGAGCATGTGCAGCATTTATTTCAACACCATCTCCGCCAGCTTTTTTTACTCGTAAGGCTGCCTCTCCAAACTGTGAAATGATTACTTTCAGTTCTTCTTTACTAACTGGGCGAGGAGCTTCTTTCGCATAATAAGGTCCTACATTGCTGGGAGCAATTAATTGAGGTGTTCCCGGAATCGGAAATGCCATATAAGCAGGATGAAATAATTGAGGAAGTATTTTAGCTCCATATTCATGGACACCATCTACCAGTTTCTTCCATCCTTCTATGAAAGAATCATCATAAATTGACATATCACCCGGCAAATACACATAGGTTGGTTCAATTGTTACAACTTCTGTAACAAACAGTCCCACGCCTCCTTTTGCACGTGCTTTGTAATGTTCCACCAATTCATCTGTCACATAGCCTTTATTTCCAAGATTGGTTGATAAAGGCGGCATGAAAATACGGTTTTTTACTACTGTATTACCAATTTTAATTGGTGAAAACAAATGTGGATACTTATCCATCATCATCATCTCCTTTACGTCTAAATTCTAGCATAGTTTGTGTATTTTTTCACTAGTGATCGTTGATAGTAAAGGCATTATTTTGTCATTTGTTAAATTATTATTTAGTTGATTTGGACAAATTTTGACGTATTCTGGAAAACTTGTTCTCTTGAAAAAGTTACTTCGACTTCTTTTTCTTTGACTTTGAATTCTTCCACTTTTTGTTTGAATTCCGTCTTATATCCTTTTTCGATTGAAACAAGCTTGATTTTATCGTCCTCATATAGAGTATGATCAAGATCAAAAAGATGGTTCAAAAGTGATAATTGTTGATGATCTAACACCATTTCCTGATCCAAATGATCTTCATTATATTTCATATTACGAAAAAACTGCTTGCGATAAGCACTTGGCAATATCCCATACATTTCTTTAAAAGCACTTGTATAAGCCTTGGCATTAGGCATTCCGCACTCTGTAGCAATGATTTCTATCGATTTTTTACCTTCCAAAAGAGCTTCTAAAGAAGCACGTAAACGTACAATTGAGAGATATTTGACAAAAGGAATTTGAGTATATTTTTTAAATAGCTTGGATGTATAAGAAACACTGAAATTCAGTGTTTGAGCAATATCTTCTAAATGAATCTCTTCTTTATAATGATGATCAATATATTGAATGGCTTTCATATAGTTTTCATTATGCTCTGAAATCAAAGGCAGTTTTTCAATCGGATAATCTTTCGAATCCGAAGCAATACTGATAAGTTCCATCATTCTCTTATTCAATTCGAACAGATTATAATCTTCCTTCTTCAAAAGTGCTACTAAATGTGAAATGCATTTCTGAAAAGAAGTTAGCAGCTCTGGATGATGCTGACGAGTACAAATCATCGAAACAAAGCTTTCATGAACATCTCCTACCATGCTCACAGGAAGCCGTGAAAAATCAATATGTATCGTTAATATCACATTTTCATTCGCTGCGTGTTTACAGATTTTATGAATATCATCCGGAGCTATCATGACAAGTTCATGCTGCTTGATATAACCGGAAAAATGTTCTGTGATGACTTCATATTCTCCTTTCAGCACATAACATATTTCCAGGCTTTTAATCCGCGTAAACACTACTCGATCAAAACTGTTTATGCTTAAGCTTAACGGATAGCCAAACTTCTGTCCGGAAAAATCATAATAATAATTCATATTCTGCATAACTGATCTCCTTATTCTTTTTCGTTTAGCTTTCTTATTTTTTCCATCTGTTGATGATACATTTTTGATTGACGACTTTCATATTCCTTGAATGACGTCTTATTTTGATAATCAACTTCCTTTTCAAATTCTCTTGCTGATATTCTTCTTGCTCCCTGTCCCATAATGATCAGCTGTTCCAAAGAATCACTGGTAGCAACACTGATCTGATAATCTTTACTTAATTCATGAGTCGTTGCTTCTATATAGGTATCAGCGCTCTGAGCCGTT
>CAMEIZ010000133.1 GCA_945919165.1 uncultured Traorella sp. | reverse complement strand
TGATCATCCAAATTGAAGAAGACGCTTTAAATATTACCCCCTATCTGAATTTTCTAAAAGGATATCGCCTTAGTGAAATAGAAAGGGCGATGAAACTTTTATACCGATACAACACGGTTGGCAAAGAGGACGCTTATTTACAGTTTAACCGTATGATCCAGACTACAACCAAATGGCTGAGAAGTGAAAGAATGGCTCATCACGATGATTCTTTAGCGATTTATGAATGGATCAGTATGGTACCTTTAGCCGGCGTGACTGTTTTCTTTCTGGCTATTATGTGTGATGTGATTGTAAATATGTTTAAAAGTGGACTATAGGAGGATTACATGAAAGCTTTTTTTGAAGAATATGGACTTGTTTTGATTGTGACGATCATTGCTTCTGGTATGATTTTGTTTGCAAGTGAATTTCGCTCAACAATGCAGGAAACAATTGAAAATCAATGGGATAAAATGACCGAAGAATCACCTCTTTAATATGAAAGGAGCTTTTGAATTCGGTTTTCTGATGATGTTTTCACTTCCTGTTTTGGTTTTCGGTTTAAATTTCATGCAGATTGTGATGACCTATAACCAAGCCAGACATTTACAGGATTATGCTGTAACACAGATTGAACATCAAAATCGAATGGATGAAAATGTCATGGAACTGATTGAGAATGGCAAACAATATTGTACAAGCTGTCAGGTTACCATTACACCTGTTAGTGAACGATATGATGTCAAAGTAACATTTCCCATCGATATCACATTAGTGAATTATCATACTCAAGGATTTACACACAGTTTAACACAAATCATACGTCGTTCATAAAAAAAATCCGTATGCGCACATACGGATTTTTTGTTACAGTGTTACAGTTACTTTCTCGCCGTTAGGACCTTCACTGTTGGACAGATAATCCACAATTGCCTGTCTTTGATCTGGCTTAGAAGGCTTGCAGGCACTGACACTTTTTACAGTGCCTCCTACAATGGCTTCAGCCATTCCTGAGCAACCAGGATAACCACATGAACCGCAGTTATACCCTGGAAGCAGTGAAGTGACTTTTTCGACTCTTTCATCGACTTCAACGGCTAAGAACTGATTGGCAAGACCCAATCCCAGTCCTAGGATTGCTCCTAAGATCAACATCATTATAATTGCCTGAATCATAGTTCCTCCTTAATTTTGACTTGGATGATTTCCACATGAGAAATCTTTGCATCCCTGACAGCCCTGTTTGAGATTTTCACATCCCTTTGGCACTGGTGTTTTATGGTTAAAATAATAGAAACAGCCATAAGCCACAGCCAGTACCACTAGAATTAAAATTTCCATTAAACTAAGCCAGCCAGTCCTGAGAATGCCAGTGCCATCAGCCCGGCAACGATCAGGGCAATTGGATTGCCAAGGAAAGATTTTGGTGTAGCTGCTGTATCTAGACGTTCACGAATTGTGGAGAAGATAAACAGCACTAAAGTAAATCCGATTGGTACAGCCAGTGAATAAACACACATTTCCACAAAACTATAGCCATTTGAAATATTGTCTAATGCAACACCTAATACAGCACAGTTTGTTGTAATCAAAGGAAGAAAGTGCTTTATATAAAGCAGGAGAAAACTTCTTGATAATCATTTCGACCAGCTGAACAAAAGCGGCAATGACTAGAATAAAAGTAATCAAATCCATATATTCCAAGCCTAATGGCTGCAATACACCATAATATAAACCGTAAGTAACTATACTTGATACGAAAATGACAAAAGTTACTGCAGCACCCATTCCCAATGCACTGTCAACCTTCTTGCTGACACCCAGGAAAGGACACATTCCAAGAAATCTAGTCAGAATGATATTGTTGATAATGGCAGCGCCAATAAACAATGGAAATAATTCGCTCATCATGTTCTCCTTTCTACTGGTTAGCGGCTTCTAAAGCCGTAGCTACTGCTTTTAATGTTGAAGCGCTTGAAATTGTTGCACCACTGAGCGGTTCAACTTCAAGACTGTCAAGTGTCATACCTTCAAAGCGTCCTGTAAAATCTTCACTGTCAATACGTGTTCCAATACCTTCAGTATCATTAGCTTTCAACACTTTCACGCTGACAACGGCGCCTTCTTTAACTGTAATTTCAAATTGATTTGGTTCACCGCCATCATAAGAAGCATAACCATCACATGAAACTGTATAAGTGGTACTTCCATCACCATTCTGTACAGTCGCATCCACACTGGCTTCAAATGACTTAATTGAAGTATGATTCATATCAACCACAACCTTTTCTGGTACAACCGGAGCTGGTGCTGGTGTGTGATCAATCATAAATTCACTTCTTAAAGCAATAAATCCGACTAAAACCAATGCCACAACACCTACGCCAATCTTCCATGCTTTTTTGTTTTTACTGTTCTTGAACGCTGTTAAGGCAGCAGCCAAGCAAGCAAAAGTAAAGAAAGCACCAATTGGCTGAGAGAACATTGAAATCGTAAAATCATTTGGGAAGAATGTAGTTTCAAAGAAAACGATATTTGGATTGAAAGGATTAGAGAAAGTTAACATACCAGTAGCTAAAATCTGACGAATTAAAGAAAGAGCTAATAATCCAAACGTATAACCTAATCCCATGCCAAGACCGTCAATCAGAGAATCAAAAACACCATTCTTACTTGCAAATGCTTCAGCACGTCCCAAGATAATGCAGTTTACCACAATCAATGGCAAAAAGATTCCTAATGCTGAATTCAATTCAGGTGTATAAGCCTGAACAAGCATCTGAACAATCTTAACTAAAGTCGCAATTACAACAATATAAACCGGAATACGGATTTCATCCGGAGTAATCTTACGGATACATGAAATAATAACATTGGATACACACAATACTAAGGTTACGGCAACACCCATTCCAATAGCATTGTTTAATGATGTAGAAATTGCCAATGCTGAACATAATCCTAAATATAAGCCAAATATTGGGTTTTCATTAATGAAACCCGATTTAAAATTTTCTAAGCGTTTCATCATGTCCCCTCCTAATAATTTGCTTTGTGATATTCAACTGCTTCATGAATACCATTTACAACGGCAGTTGAAGAAATGGTTGCACCGGAAAGTGTATCCACTTCTGTATCAATGGACTGACCAATAAATGGATCATAGAATTCAGCATCCCCTACTCTTGTTCCAAAACCATTGGTATCATTGATTTCTGTTACTTTATATCCGGCAAAATTACCATCTACATCAATGGCAACCAAAAATGTGATTGGATCATTGAATCCTTTTACTGTCAGTTTGTAAATCACACCATCGCCTTCAGCTTCATAAACATTGGTGATAAACTCACAATCACCTTTTACTTCAACTTCTTCAAACTTTCCATTTGGGAAGAAAGTTTCCAGTGTAGCTTTGACTTCTTTGATTGCATTTTCTGCAATCACAGGAGCCGTCAAACCATTTACTGCTGCTAATGCCCCACCGGCAACAGCCGCAATAATTGCTAAAAACAGAGTTAAATGTAGGATCTTTTTCATATTCATACCTCCTACTGTCCTAAAGCAGTTAAAACTGCTTTAAGTGCAGATGAACTTGATAAAGTAGCACCAGATGCTGCTTCCACTTCAAGTGTATCAGTTGTTAAGCCTACAAACTGATTCAAGAACTTCTCACTATCAATATTTGTTCCAATATATTCTGTATCAGCTGCTTTGGTTACGACAACACTGACAACAGCACCATCTTTGATTGTAACATCAAATTCATTTGGTTCACCGTTTTCATATGCTGCTGCATATCCTTCACAAGTAACATGAACCGTAACACTGCCGTCATCATTTTGATTTGTGCTGACAATATTAGCTGCAAACTGATCAACAAATTTTGTTTCCGTATTCACTAATGTTGGTTTTGGTTCTGGCTTAGGTTCAGGTTTTTTTGCTGGTTCAACAGCATGAATTGCCACAACACTTGAAACAACTCCAAACACAACTACACAGGCAAATGTTATCAACGATTTCTTTAAGCCTTTAATTTGCTCACAATCACAAACTCTTTCAATCATAGGTGTACATGCATTCATAATTAAAATTGAATATAAAACACCTTCTGGCAGATTGGCTTTTACACGGATCAATACTGTTAAAACAGCACAGCCCATGGCATAGATAACACGTCCGGCAGCACTTGTAGGTGTTGTTACCGGATCTGTTGCCATAAAGACAGCTCCAAACATCAAACCACCTGTTAAAATGTGATAAACAGGATACCACATACCCATACCTTTATAAAGTGCCATAATTGCTGTCAATACAAAGACACCGGATACATAGACAACTGGTACTCGCCAGTCAATAACTTTACGTAATGCCAATACAACTCCAACAATCAGAATCAAAAGTGTACTGGTTTCACCCAAAGCTCCTGGATAAAAGCCAAACAGAAGATTCTGCAGTCCGCCAACTTTATTTAACAGTTCACTGACCAGACTGGCATCTGTTACACACCAGTTATAATTCGAAGCAATCAGCGTTGTTGGTGTAGCACTTGTCACCAAGTCACTGACAACTAATCCACTGAAAGCTGCAAAAATCACAGCACGTCCAACTGCAGCTGGATTGAAAATATTCTGTCCGAATCCTCCAAACACTAATTTTCCAAACAAAATACATAAAACAGCTGATACTCCTACCGCATAAAGATTTACACTGATAGGCATCATCAACGCTAAAATCACACCCGTGATCCAAGGAAATGAACTTTTCAAAAAAGAAAGAACATTTTTCTTTGTCACAAGTGCCCATACTACTTCAGTCAAAACACA
>CAMEIZ010000132.1 GCA_945919165.1 uncultured Traorella sp. | reverse complement strand
TCAGCGAAAAAACGAAAGAGAAGAGTTTTATTATGAAAATGGACTGGAAGCTTTTATTGATTATCTTCATGAAGATAAAGCAACTTTACATAAACCTTATTCTTTTTCTGGAAATGTGAATGATATTCAGGTTGACTGTGCATTTCAGTATACGGCTGAACATCAGGAAAATATGTTTTCTTTTGTCAACATGGTGCGTACCAAGGCTGGTGGGACGCATGAAATGGGATGCCGCAGTGCCTTTACCAAGGTTTTTAATGAATATGCCAGAAAGAATGGTTTATTAAAGGAAAAGGATAAAAACTTTGAAGGAAGTGACGTTCGAGAGGGATTAACGGTTGTATTGGCTTTAGGGGTACCTGAACATCTTTTGCAGTTTGAAGGACAGACAAAAGGTAAGCTGGGAACAAATGAAGCTAAAAGTGCTGTGGAAAGTATTGTCAGTGAAAAGCTCTCATTCTTTTTGGAAGAAAATAAAGAACTGGCGATCTCTTTGATCAAGAAGATGCAGCGAGCTTCTCTTGCCAGAGAAGCTGCCCGAAAAGCCAGAGAAGATTCGCGAAAAGGTAAAACCAAAGGCAAAAGCGAAAAAGTACTAAGCGGGAAACTGGCAGCTGCACAGAGTAAAGATGCTTCAAAAAAAGAATTGTATCTAGTCGAAGGAGATTCTGCCGGCGGCAGTGCCAAACAGGGCAGAGACAGCCGTTATCAGGCCATTTTGCCATTAAGAGGAAAAGTTTTAAATACAGAGAAAGCCAGCATTGCCAGCATTGAAAAAAACGAAGAATTGAATACCATTATTCATGCCTTGAATGCCGGAGTCGGCAGTGATTTTTCACCGGAAGACAGCAATTATGGGAAAATCATTATTATGACTGATGCAGATACGGATGGAGCTCATATTCAGTGTCTTTTGCTGACCTTTTTCTATCGTTACATGCGAAAAGCAATTGAAAAGGGTATGATCTATATCGCCATGCCGCCTCTTTATAAGGTTCAAAAAGGTAAAGAGGTTGTCTATGCCTGGAGTGATGAAGAACTTAATGAAATCAAAGCTAAAATGGGCCGAGGATATGAAATCCAGCGCTATAAAGGTCTTGGTGAAATGAATGCCAGTCAGCTGTGGGAAACCACTATGGATCCTGCCACTCGAACATTGATCCAAGTATCTATTGAAGATGGCATGTTTGCGGAAAAACGTGTCAGCGTATTAATGGGAGATAAGGCTGATGTTCGCCGTGACTGGATTGAAGATAATGTCAGCTTTACATTAGAGGATGACTATAAGGAGGAAGTCTATGGATAAGAAAAATGAACATATCATAACGACGCCTCTGGAAGATATCCTGGGGGATCGTTTTGGACGCTATGCCAAATATATTATTCAGGATCGTGCTTTACCGGATGCACGTGACGGTTTAAAACCGGTACAGCGAAGAATTTTGCATTCCATGAATGAGCTGGGTATTACTCATAACAAGCCTTATAAGAAATCAGCCCGTATTGTCGGGGATGTCATCGGTAAGTATCATCCACATGGAGATAGCTCTGTTTATGATGCGATGGTGCGTATGTCACAGACATGGAAATCTAGAGAAACCTTAATTGACATGCATGGAAACAATGGCTCGATGGATGATGACCCACCGGCAGCCATGCGTTATACAGAAGCCCGTCTTTCTCCAATTGCCCAATACATGTTAGCAGACATTGATAAGGATACAGTGGAGTTTGCGCCAAATTTTGATGATGAAGAAATGGAACCGACTGTTTTACCGGCTCAGTATCCCAATTTATTAGTGAATGGGATCAGTGGGATTGCTGCCGGTTATGCAACCAATATTCCGCCTCATAATTTATCAGAGGTATTGGATGCCACGATTTATCGTATTCAGTATCCCAATTGTTCATTAGAAGAATTGATGGAATTTGTGCAGGGACCTGACTTTCCAACCGGGGGTATTGTACAGGGAATTGGTGGTATTAAAGATGCCTTTACGAGTGGTAAAGGACGTATTGTAATTCGCAGCAAATGTGAAATTGTTCAAACGAAAACGAATCAACAGATCATTGTTCATGAAATTCCTTATGAAGTGATCAAATGCAATCTGGTGAAAAAAATTGATGAAATACGTTTAAATAAAGATATTGAAGGTATTTTGGATGTTCGTGATGAATCGGATCGTAATGGACTTAGAATCTGTATTGATTTAAAAAAGGATGCGAACAGTGAGCTGATTTTAAACTATCTGTATAAAAATACGGATTTACAGATATATTTTAATTACAATGTAGTTGCGATTGTGAATAAGCGTCCTATGCAGTTAGGTCTTTGTGAAATGATTGATGCTTTTATTGCTCATCGTGAAGATGTTGTCACAAGAAGATGCCGTTATGAATTGGATAAAATGGAAAAGCGCTGTCATATTCTGGAAGGATTGATTCAGGCTATTTCTGTTTTAGATGAAGTGATCCAGATCATTCGCTCTTCTAAAGGAAAATCAGATTCCAAGCAAAGACTGATTGAACGGTTTCATTTCACTGAAGCACAGGCTGAAGCGATTGTTACGCTGCAGCTATATCGTCTCTCCAGTACAGATGTCAGCTTATTGAAGAAGGAGTTCAGTGAGCTGGTAAATAAAATGGAAGAGCTCAATGATATTTTGAATAATAAAAAGCTCTTAAAAAAGGTTCTTATACAAGAATGTAAACAGGTGAAAAAAGATTTTGGAAGTTCTCGTTTGACCAGAATTGAAGAAGAAATTGAGGAAATTGTCATTGATAAAATGGCAATGATCAACAGTGAACAGGTCATGCTGAGTGCTTCTAAAGATGGTTATGTGAAAAAAGTATCCATGCGTTCTTTTAATTCCTCCAATGATTCAACCGGATTAAAAGAAGGTGATGAGCTGATTGGTATTCAGGAAGTGAATACTTTGGATACTTTCCTGTTTGTTTCCAGCAAAGGAACTTATGGCTATGCTCCTGTTTATGAAATTGATGAGGCAAAATGGAAGGATATCGGAAGTCATTTCAATAGCTGTGTGACTATGAGCAGTGAAGAAAAAATGATCAATGGCTATATGCTGAAAAGCTTTGATACCAAAGCCAGCATTGTGACTTTGTCCAGAAATGGCATGATCAAACGCACCTATATTTCTGATTTAGAAGTATCTCGAAACAATAAAACCATGACACTGATGAATTTAAAAGAAGGCGATGTTTTGGTAGACAGCTGTATTGTCAGTGATGAAGATGAAATCATCATTGGATGTGAAAACGGCTATGTTGCCCGTTATAGTGTCAACAGCATCACTCCTACTTCACCAAAAGGCAAAGGAATTATTGCCATTAAAAATGATGAATGTATCAGTGTTTCTAACGCCAAAGCTTCGATGCTTGTCTGCATGAGTACCACAGGTGCCATGAAACGAATTAAGATGAGTGATATTTCTGTTACCGGAAGACCGGTCCGTGGTGATCTGATTGCCAAGAAAGTAAAATCAAAACCTATCTCACTGAAATATATCTTTAGCTGTGAAAATCAGGATGAAATTATGATCATGCCTCAGAATACTAAGCTTCATGCTAAGGATATTGCGTTAATGAGCAAAGAAATGACGTTTTCAAATTTGATTCATGTAGAAGAAAACTACTATCTGATGAAGAAAATTGACTATATTCCTTTGATCAAAACGATAAAAGAGGAACAAAAAGAAGATCATACAGTGATCAATCAAACATCATTATTTGAATAACTGTCCAAGTATGGGCAGTTTTCTTTATACGTTTTTCTTTTCTAATGAAATGATTTGGTTTATAATAAAAACAAGGAATGATTAGGGTATCTGTAATGACCAGAATTACTGAAAAGGACAAATGGAGTTCTTGAGAATTGAACTCTGATTTAGAAGGACAAAAGCCAATTGTGCTGGAAAAGTAGAGAAAATTATGAAATACTATAAAAATCAGGAAACAAAAAGAATTCTTTTCATTATTACATTTGCTGTTATATTGACAGCCTGTGTTTTTAATTTTGATGTGATTTTAAATGTGATACGACAGATTTTATCAATTCTGTATCCTTTTATTGTGGGCGGAGTCATTGCATTTATCTTAAATGTAATTTTACGTCAGTTAGAGCTTAAAGTTTTTAAAAATGTTTCTTTTGAAATAAAAGGACGTTCTTTTAAACGTCCAATCTGTTTGTTTTTGACAATTCTGATTACCATCAGTATTGTCTTTATGCTATTGTTTCTTCTGGTACCAAAACTGATTGAAGCTATTTTAGCAATGGCAAGTCAGCTGGGTGTTTTTATTCCCCAGGCTCAGGATTATTTAAAAAATCTATTTGATGATAATCCTCAGATTATTCAGTTTGTGGAATCGCTCAATATTGATTTTGACAGTATGTTGAAACAACTGACTGATTTTTTAACGAATTCAGCGACAGGGATGTTATCCAATGCAGTGAACATGGTGACATCTTTTGCAGGTACGCTTTTCAGTTTTATGATTTCATTTATTTTTGCACTGTATCTTCTGATTCAGAAGGAAAATCTTTCACGGCAATTGCGTCTAATCATGAAAGCTTGTCTTTCTGAAAAAAGTGCTTCAAAAATGGAATATGTACTGGCTTTATCCTTCGAAACATTTTCCAGTTTTGTTGGAGGACAGGGTCTGGAAGCGATTGTGCTGGGCTGTATTGTTGGAGGAGCCTGCTGGATCTTTAAGTTATCCTATGCATCTTTAGTAGGTGTAATTGCGGCACTGTGTTCTTTTATTCCAATGTTTGGAAGTATGATTGC
>CAMEIZ010000131.1 GCA_945919165.1 uncultured Traorella sp. | reverse complement strand
ATGAAATGCGGAAAAATGAAGACATCATAGCTATCTATTCCCGTAAGTCTAAGTTTACCGGAAAAGGTGAAAGTATCGGCAATCAGGTAGAACTATGTAAAGAATATGTTCGTGTGCATTATGGCGATACAGCTTTAGATCAAGTTGTTGTATTTGAAGATGAAGGCTTTTCCGGTGGCAATCTGAATCGTCCGGATTTCAAGAAGATGATGAATGCTGCTAAGAAACGAAAATTCAAGTCGATCATTGTTTATCGTCTTGACCGTATCAGCCGAAATATCAGTGACTTTGCAAGTCTGATTGAAGAACTGGCTCGTTTGGATATTTCTTTCGTTTCTATTAAAGAGCAATTCGATACAAGTACTCCTATGGGACGAGCTATGATGTATATCGCATCTGTTTTTTCTCAATTGGAGCGTGAAACTATTGCAGAGCGTATCCGTGACAATATGCACGAACTGGCAAAGACAGGTCGTTGGCTTGGTGGTACAACACCTACTGGTTATGCTTCCGAAGCAATCAAGAGTTTTACCATTGATGGAAAGGCTAAGAAAGCCTGCAAGCTGAAACTGATTTCAAAAGAATCTGATATTGTCAGAATGATTTATGACTTATATATAGAAACGGACTCTCTGACATTGACCGAAACAGTTTTGATTCAACAGGGTATCAAAACGAAGAACAATCATTACTTCACCCGTTTTTCCATCAAAGCCATTTTGCAGAATCCGGTTTATATGATTGCGGATGAAGATGCCTATAATTTCTTCATTCAGAGCGACACAGACCTATTCTCTCAGAAAGATGCTTTTGACAATAAGCACGGTATTATGGCTTACAACCGCACCGATCAGGAAAAAGGCAGAGCTACAAAGTATCTTTCTGCAAGCGAGTGGATCGTATCTGTTGGCAAACACCCTGGACTGATTCCGGGTAAGGTGTGGGTACAAATTCAAGAGTCTTTGGAACGCAACAAGTCTAAATCTTTCAAAAAGCCACGCAGTAATGAAGCACTTTTGACTGGCTTGTTATTCTGTAGCTGCAGTGAGCGTATGTATCCGAAAATGAGCAAACGCAAAAATGCAGACGGAAAAGTGATTTACACCTACGTTTGCAAAATGAAGGAACGCAGTCAGCGTTCTGTGTGCAACAATAAGAATGCCAATGGAAATACTTTGGATATGGCTGTAATCGAGCAGATTAAAATGCTTGCGGAAGATAAAGATACTTTCATCGCTCATTTGGAACAGAGCCGTAGATTTTATACCGGAAATCGCATGAACTATGAACAGCAATTAGAAAATATGCGAAAAGAAAAGGCAGATAATGAAAAAAAAATCAATTCTCTGATAGACTCTCTTGTAGATATGGGTGACAGTCCTGCCAAAGCTCATGTAACCAAGCGAATTGAACAGCTTAATCAAGAGTACCAATCTCTCGAAAAGCATATTCAGGAACTGGAAGGTTTGACTTCACAGCACGCTCTTAGTGATATTGAATTTGATTTGCTCCGCCAGTTGTTGACTATCTTCAAAGATGGCATCGATGAAATGACCATTGAACAGAAACGTAGAGCTATTCGAACCATCGTGCGTAAAATAGTATGGGATGGCGTCAACGCTCATGTGATTCTCTTTGGCGTCAAGGATGATGAAATCAAGTATCCGAAAATTGCTGCTGTTGCATCTGGTAATACCGAAGATGATGACGAAACAGAGGAATTGGTAGACTTCTTTGACATAGATTATGAAGATGATGATATGGAGGATGGAAAAACGAATCCCCTCAGTGCTTAAAAACGCATTGAGGGGAGGATAGCAAATGAAATTCTCATGGCATTACGTTCCAATCAGAAGCATGCACAAACCGTTTCTTTAAATGAAACAATTCAAAGAGATTCTGATGATTCATTATCATTGATGGATTGTATCAGCAAAGATGAGGATGATATCATTGATACCTTCATGAAAAAAGAGAATATTGAAAAAATGATGGCACATTTCAAAATTCTTGACCAACGTGAACAGGATATTCTGATCAAACGCTATGGCTTGTTCAATCATGAAGAAATGACACAAAAAGCCATTGCATTACAATACAACATTTCACGTTCCTATGTATCAAGAATTGAAAAAAGAGCCATCATTCAATTATGTAAAGCCTTTTATCAATAAACCAGGTAAGTCATTGGAAGATGTAAGCGACCCACAACTTTGACAATTGCCTGCTTAAACTCTTCCTTATCAAAAACAAACACTTCAAAATAAATACGTTTTGCTGCTACACCACTGCCTGTAATTCTGGCAATTCCCAATTCATAAAGAAGATCATTGAGTTCTTTTTCAAGAACTCTTTTTCTTTGTGCTTCAGTTTCATTAAACTGATCAATTTCAAGAATTAGATAACCCACTTCTCCACCCAGTCTGTTAATCTGATTCAAGCTTCTTCTTTCCTGATTCATGACCTCCACAAAATTCATCGGCTGAATTGTAGAAATCAAAACACGATCCTTCAATACTTCATCACTGATTTCATCTTCATTCAGCTTATAAACAGAATAAATCTGAGTACAGTCGGCATATGAGCGATAATGATGTAAATCCATAAATTCAATGATTTCATCATAAGCTTCTTTCATAGGCACATATTTATAGCCTTCTTTTAAAGAAGAAGTACATTCAATATGATCAATATAACAGTTCAAAATCAAATCACCTAACACATGCTGAACATATGTTTCCGCAATCACATCACGATCACTTTGACTCATGCGATCAAATGCTTCACAGGCAATGGATACGATGAAACTGTCCTGAGCTTTTGGAATCTCAATAAAAGTCACACTTAAATCATCTATCATATAATCTTTCTCATCAACACGGAAACGATAGTGATAAATTTTCTCACTTAAAGGCGGAATACAATCAAAAATCATCCAGTTATCGGCTAATGACGCCGGAGCAAATTTTTTCATATAAACACAGACGATTTGACTGGTCTTATCCTTATTGGGTTCAAACACCAATACATGGAAATTCTCATCATTTTCCAGTGACAAATAACACCCACTTGCCTTCACACATTCATCACTGAGCTTTTCTTCCCATTTTTTGATCTTTTTGTTATCCTGGCTTGTTAAGGCCTGTTCAATTTCATTTTGATTTTTTAAAAAATATCTCCAAAAATCTTTTACTTTTGTTTTTATGCTCATAAAATTCCTCTTTTTCTTTTGATGTAGTATAATAATAACATGAAAAACTTGCTGAGACAAAACATTTCCCAAAAACAGAACTTGGATGATTTTTTAAATTCCTATTGCTTTTCAAAAAAACAAAAGCATTTACTAAAAATGGAAAAAAGAATACTGGTCAATCACAAACCAGTACAACACAACATTGTCCTGAATGAAAATGATCTTGTGGAAATTGATCTTTATCTAAATCAAGATGATCATCTAGAACCAATAGATATGAATTTAAAAATCCTGTATGAAGATGATTTTGTTTTGATTGTGGATAAACCCATTCATATGATTGTCCATGACGATGGTAATCATACCCTTTGTCTAGATCAGGGCGTACAGTTTTATTATCAAAAAACGAATCAGCACCATCCCGTCCGTCCCATTCATCGTCTGGACAGAGATACCAGCGGCTGCATTTTTTACTGCAAACAGCCTTATATTCAACCTTATTTTGATGAACAATTAAAAAACAAAAAGATTGAGCGTACTTATTTGGCCCTTGTAGAAGGAATTATTGACAAAGAAATGACAATTCATTCTCCTATTGCCAAAGATCGTCACATTTCCAATAAATATCGTGTCAGCCCAAACGGTAAAGCGGCTGTTACACATCTTCGCCCCATTCAAAAAACAACAAATATGACTTCGATTGAATGTACTTTACAAAGTAGGCGTACTCATCAGATTCGTGTTCATTTAGCCAGTATTCATCATCCTCTCATCGGAGATTCCTTATATGGTCATGCTCAGAAAATGCGCTGTGCTCTGCATTCCCATTCCCTTTCCTTCATTCATCCTATCACCCATGAAAAAATCACGGTCATTAGTGAATTGCCTTCTGATATGAAAGCATGTATGAGGAAATGATTCTCTTACAAACTAAAAGCGGAGGTGACATTATGGCCAAACAGCAAACAGCTAAGCACAAGCCTGGAAGCAATTGTGAAGAAACAGGAAAATATGCGGAATACACAGAAGATGGAACATTAGTCAATGAAGACATCGATGTTGAAGCCGGCAGAAGATTTCCTCCTGCACAGGCAAAAGGATCTTATTTCAAAAAACAGAAGTAAATAAAGGGATGTATCCTTTGGTAGCTACTCATAAAACAGTATCAATCGACAAACTGAAATAGGGTAGCTGCCATACAGGGTGCAGAAAAGATCGAGTAGGAAACAAAGCGTTTCTTGCTCGCTTTTTTCATGCCCTTTGTTACACAGTAGGGGCTGAAAAAGCATTGATACAGGCGACTTTGCGGGTATGTTTCCCACGCGGCAAGGGATTTATCCTCAAAAACGCCTTTCTACTGCAATAATTTCATAGATAAAGACACCTAAAGTATAAAATAAATCATTCCCATAGCAATTAAATCATTTTGGCATTTGCTCCGTATTTCTTCTTCAACCCCCACGCCAATCTGTTATCATATTTGAAGTTTGACTTGCTTGGATTTCCCTCGCAAATTTCGTTGTATAAATCGCTTAAATCGTAAACAACAGACCAGATGGTGTCAAAATGCAGTTTCTTTTCGTACTGGCAGGTAAAGCCATACTTACCTGCAATCAGTTCTCTTGATTTAA
>CAMEIZ010000130.1 GCA_945919165.1 uncultured Traorella sp. | reverse complement strand
CTTCTGCCGGAACGACATAGAATGCAAGCTGGAACTGATCATCTGTTGCGGCATTGGATGAATTGTAGGTAGACCAGTTGGAATACTTGGCATACCATTCCATATAATTGCCGCGAACACTGTTCTTAACGTTGTAAAGTCCTTCTCCCAGATCAATCAATTCCCATTTGTCATTGACTTCACCCAGATTCATGCTGGCATAGCTGTCACCCATTCCAAGGTTCTTTCCACCATTTACAAATGTATATGTTCCATCTTCATTAACTTTGACAGTAAAGATTTCAGTTGTGTTATAACCACTCATTACACCATCTGTCAGTGTAATATCGACACCCACATTATAGTTTCCTGTTTTGGTTACTGAGAGAGCTTTATTATATGCCGGTGCATAGATAACAATCTGATCGCCATCTTTCAGTGAAGTTTCTTCTTCTGCCGGAACGACATAGAATGCAAGCTGGAACTGATCATCTGTTGCGGCATTTTTATCATTGTATGTTGACCAGTTGGAATATTTCGCATACCATTCCATGTAATTACCGCGTTTTACATTCTTGATATTAAATAAGCCATCACCTAAATCAATAACTTCCCATTTATCATTGACTTCACCCAGGTTCATGCTGGCATAACTGTCACCCATTCCTAAATTTTGGCCGTCATTGATAAATGTATACGTTCCATCTTCATTAGCTTTGACAGTAAAGATTTCAGTTGTGTCATAGCCACTCATTACACCATCTGTCAGTGTTATATCAACACCCACATTATAGTTTCCTGTTTTGGTTACTGAGAGGGCTTTATTATATGCTGGTGCATAAATAACAACCTGATCGCCATCTTTAATAGCTGATTCTTTTGCCTTTACAGTATAATGAAGCTCTTGAACAGCACTATAAGTACCATCTAAATAAGCTGCAGCTTTCAGCGTAACATTACCTGTAATAATAGGCTTAGCCCCATCATTATAAAGAACTCGTGCTGAATTAGTTTCTACTGTTGGATCACTGCCATCTAAGGTATAGAAAATGGCTGCTCCAGCAGTTGATGTTGTCAGAGTAATGGTAGTACCTGATTCTACTTCACCTGACATTGGCGTTGCCAAAGGCGCTGCTACGATTGTACCGCCAGCTTCTTCAACAACTCTATAAAGAGTAAATTCATATGGATATCCATTCGGATTTCCTGTTACTGTTGCATTTTTGTAACCGCGAAACTTATACTCTGCACCTGAATTTGCAGCAAAAACAACAGTATCTGATCCAGTTCCCGAGAATACAAACTGACCATTGGATTCTGATACAGACCATTTGTATTCGCCTTCTTTAATTCCGTTGTTGTTTCCTCCAGATGGCTGAATATACTTACCGTTTTGATCTTTCAATGTGACACCTTCATTGCTTACTGTAAGTGTCCACAGATTCGCTTCAGAAACAGCGCTAATTTCTTTTGAAGTGACCCATGATCCATCTAAGACCTGAGGAGTATATGTCGTACCATCTTTGTTGTTTACCGTCATTACATACTCACCGCTCACCAAGTCATCAACACTGTTTACTTTTTCATAAGTAACATTGTTTGCTGAAACAAGTGAAGAAGGGACTAATGTAAGGACCATGGCAAACGCCATCAGAGAAGTGACTAGTTTTTTAAATCTCTCCTTTAGTTTCATTTTTTACCTCCTTGTTTTTTTACAGTCATATTAAACTCCTGTGTTTGATGTGTCATCAGGTTAACACTTATCATTGCCACAAGAGGAACTGTCAATAAAATTCCCATAGATGAAGCAATACTTTGAATAATTTCCAAGCAAATATAATCTGTGTTTATCAACTGAATAAAAGGTATTTCATATGTTTGAATCAGTATCAGCATATTCAGTGCAGAACCTGCAAATGCTAATATCAGCGTATTTGCCATTGTTCCCATAGCATCTCTGCCAATTCTCATTCCTGAAATAAACAATTCTTTTTTCGGAAGTTCTTGATTCTGTATATGAAGTTCCCAAATAGAAGAAGCTATACCAAGAGAAACATCCATAACAGCTCCAAGAGCTGATATTAAAACTGAACATACCAACAATCCACTGATTTTTAACCCTTTATCAGCTCCATATAGAAGCAGATTCTCGGCTTCGGACATATTAAATCCATTCATTGGTGTCAAATAACTGACAATTACTGCACATAATCCTGCAATGATGACTCCGCCAATACAACCCAAAATCGCACAATATGTTTTCTTTGAAAAGCCATTCAACATGATCAAAGATCCTGTAGTAGTAACAGCAATAATCACAATTGTCATTCCAATAGCATTCATTCCTTGAATGACAGCAGGAATCAAGATAAACCAGATACAGCTTAAGGTAAATAACAATCCAGCCAGAGCTCCAATTCCTTTTTTACCGCCTAACAGAATCAACAGTGAGAAAAATACAAGTATAAAAATTCCCATAACAAATCCACGATTATAATTGTACATAGAAGCATAATAGGATCCTTGATCATTCTCCATAATTCTGACAATGATTTTATCACCCTTTTGAACATGTACATTATATAAAGCACTAAGATAATTCGTCAGTGTCATGATTTCATTTTTGTGATCCCCAGAAGTAATTCTGATTTCAAGTTCCTGACTTCCCACATATCTGCCTTCCGCATTTTCATTGTCTTTTATCAAATTTTCTTTTAATACTTCACTTACTTCAGCTTTTGCGAAATTCATTTTACTGATACTTAATGTTTCATCTTCAGCATTAGATCGATTAACCCAAATTCCACATATTAATAGAACGAATAACATTGCTGCAAAAACACCTAAGCGGTATATCGCTTTTCTGTCTTCTAAAAACAGTTTCAGATTTTCTATTTCAAGTTTTATTCTTCTTTTCATATCATTCATAGCAAACCTCTGTATCTTTCACTATAATTATAGACTGTAAGCGTTTTAATTTCAATTTAATTCAATCGTATGATATTTTTTCACATTTTTTATCATAAGCATGCGTATCATAAGTCTTGTTCAAATTAATTTAGTAAAACCGATGAACACAACTTGTATTCATCTGTAGTCACTTCATTTTTTTTAATTCATCAATTAATCTAAATCTTCACCATTGCTGGCAATGACCTTTTTATACCAATTAAAGCTCTTTTTCTTGCTTCTTTTCAAAGTACCATTTCCAAAATCATCGCGATCGACATAAATAAATCCATATCGTTTGCTCATTTCTCCGGTACTTGCGCTAACCAGATCAATTGGACCCCATGTTGTATATCCCAACAAATCGACTCCATCGATTTCTACAGCATCTTTCATGGCTTTGATATGTTCTCTTAAATATGCAATTCGATAATCATCTTCTACATAGCCGTTTTCATCTGGTTCATCCTTTGCTCCCAGACCATTTTCAACAATAAACAATGGCTTTTGATAGCGATCATATAAATCATTCATTGTGATTCTTAATCCAAGCGGATCAATCTGCCATCCCCATTCACTTGCTTGTAAATATGGATTCTTCACTGAACCAAATACATTTCCCGATGTCTCTTCAACATCGTCTAATTTTGCTTTTGATACTCTGGATGCATAATAGCTGAATGAAATAAAATCTACTGTATGTTCTTTTAGGATTTCTCGATCGTTTTCGCTGAAAGGAATCTCAAAATTCTTTCTTTCAAATTCTTTGAGTGCATAATTTGGATAATAACCTCTTGACTGAACATCTATAAAGAAATAATTCATATGATTATCTTTAATAGCTTCAAATACATCTTCAGGTCTGCATGAGTATGGATAATAGCTGCCTGCTGCAAGCATACAGCCAATCATATTGTTTGGATCAATTTCATGTCCGATTTTCGTTGCCCAAGCACTAGCCACCAATTCATGATGAGCTGCGGTATACAAAACTTGATAACGATCTTCATGTTCTTCCAAACAGATACCTGCTCCCATAAATGGGCCATGCAGCAAGATATTGATTTCATTAAATGTCAGCCAATATTTAACCAAACCCTTATAACGGGTAAATAAAACTGTAACTAATCTTTTATAAAAATCAATCATTTTGCGATTTCGCCATCCACCATATTCAGTAATCAAATGCATTGGACAATCGAAATGTGTAATTGTAACTAAAGGTTCTATACCATATTTGTGACATTCTTTAAAAAGATCTTCATAGAATTTCAATCCTTCTTCATTTGGTTCTTCTTCATCACCATTTGGGAAAATTCTTGACCATCCGATTGATAAGCGATAAGTTTTAAATCCCATTTCTCCAAATAACGCAATGTCTTCTTTATAATGGTGATACATATCAATTGCTTGTTTAGCCGGATAATAATATCCCTCTTCAAAATCAAACATCTTGCGATTGCCGGCAGCTACCTGCCATCTTTCTTTGCCATGTGGAATTACATCCACATTTGCAAGTCCGCGGTTGCCTTCATTATAGGCTCCTTCACATTGATTGGCGGCTGTTGCCCCACCCCATAAAAAATCTTTTCTAAACGGCATTTCTTATCCTCCTTTTTGCCAATTCTATAAATATTCTTTCCAAATCTTTATCTCTTTTTTTGCACTTTCCAATGAATCAGAAGCATGAATGACATTTCTGATCAATCGATTTTCCTTTTCAGCTAGTTCATAGCTATCATTTGAAAAAAGGTGGCGGATTGTGCCTTGTTTAGCACTTACAGGCTCTGTAGTACCGATTAATTCTCTGGATCTAACAATTACATTTTCATCACAGCTAACCCGCATGATACCTATTTTTGGCTGTTTACAAAAATAAAAACTGTTAAACAGCTTTCCCACAAAATTAAATTC
>CAMEIZ010000129.1 GCA_945919165.1 uncultured Traorella sp. | reverse complement strand
ACTTGGTCTAAAAAAATATAAATTTTAGAATTTATATTCGATTGTCTTTCTCCCTGACTACACTTTTATTTTACCCCATTCAAATAAAAATGTAGGACACTTTCAAAGAATTTTTTTGTATAATTCTGTAAATTTTCTATAATTTCAATAAATTTTGTTTATTATTGGGATTTTTTTCACAAATTGTATTCTTACTAAGCTAAATATTATTTTTTATTCATAAGCGCTTCTTTTTTTTATTTTAAGTGATACAAATATGGAAAAACTAATCTATTCAAAAAAACATGATCTATAAATCAATATGGTTCAGAATGTTGAATGTTATGCATTTGAATTAATATTTATAATAAAAAAAAACTGCCTTGGCAGTTAATTTTATATATGGCGCGCCGTACAGGAATCGAACCCACAACCTTTTGATCCGTAGTCAAACGCTCTATCCAGTTGAGCTAACGGCGCATCTTGCTATATAATAATAGCACATTTTTTTACTTTTGCAAGTTCTTTTTATTATTAAAGATATTTTTTCATCCAAATGTGTTCCACGGTTTCATCTAGTTCAATTGGACCATAAGTCGTATAGCCGAAAGCTTCATAAAAAGGAATCGCGTGGCACTGGGCATGAAGATGCATTTCTTGATATCCCTGTTCTTTTGCAATAGTTTGAGCATATTCCAATAGCCTACTTCCCAATTTCTTTCCCCGGTATTCTTTCAAAATTGCCAGTCTTCCAAAAATAACCTTACCTTCCTCTTCACCTTTGAAAATTCTGGCACACCCAATACAACGATTATGATCATAGATTGTAATAAAAGTACAATCATTATCAATATCATCAAATTCATTTTCGAATCCCTGTTCTTCCATGAAAACAAGCTTACGAATATAAAAGCAATCTTCTTTTTTATTTAATTTGAATTCAATTTCCACATTATCACCCTATGTATCTTATCATATTTTATGTTTTTTTCAATAAATCTTTGAACCTTTGTTTTTTTTATTCATATAATGGAAGAATTTCATCTAAGCAAAAAAGTAATCAACTAAATAACAAACTATAACAGCTAAAGTCAATAGCGATATTAGTTTGACGGACTAAATACAATGATTACTTTGAAAGAGTAAATGCAACAGAAGTAATTTTAAAGTTGCATTTACTTTTTCAATTCAGGTAAACACAGTTAACAAAAATTCTTTTAAAAAAGGATTGCCTTTTTTGGTGATTAATGGTAATATAAATAAGCAATCGATGTCCACGTAGCTCAGCTGGATAGAGCATACGCCTTCTAAGCGTACGGTCGAGGGTTCGAGTCCCCCCGTGGACGCCATTTATAAATACAGGCTTTTCTCAATATGGGAAGAGCCTTTATTTATTTCGGATAATAATGAAATCACTCTCTTTATTTCATTCTATATTCATATTATAATGGTTACCAGGAGGACTAATTCATGATAGATCATTTACAATTGGTTATATTTGATATGGATGGATTGATGTTTGACACCGAAAGAGAATACTGTAATGCGGCACAGGAAATATTTGACAAACACAATATCCAAGTGAACATGCAGGCACTATATGATATCATCGGTACATCCTATCCCATTGATATAAAAAAATTTAATTTAAGCGAATATCCTGATGAAACTGTTTTAAAGCTGATCGATCAATCTTATATAGAAAAAATTGATGAAATGATTCAACATGGAATGCCTGTAAAAAAAGGACTTTATGAATTATTAGATAAACTTCAAAAGAATGATATTCACATGTGTGTAGCAACTTCAACTCCCAGAAAGTGGGCAATTCAATTTTTAAAGACTGCCAAAATTTACGACTATTTTGATTTCATCATCACAGGTGAAGAAGTTGAACATGGCAAACCTGAGCCTGATATCTTTCTGGCCGCTGCTCATAGAGCCAATATACCACATGAAAATGCTCTTGTTTTAGAAGATTCAATCAATGGTTGTAAAGCAGCAAAAAAAGCACAAATCCCATTTATTATGATCCCTGATATCAAAGCGCCAACTCAAGATATTATCCATTCTGCTTATGCAGTTCTTGACGATTTATCTTGTGTAGCTGAAATGATTTAGTATAACATACAAAAAAAGCAGTCCATCAAAAGGATTGCTTATATTTTATATTGAATAATACTTGCATACAAAGTAGAAATATCATAATTGTTTCATCTGAGGTCTTGAGTAATCTGGATATAATAAATATTGCCCGTATGCAAATATTATTGCTTCAAAGAAATCAAATTCGATTTCTATCCGCCAATTTTATTGAAACAAATTACAACATGCTTCATCAGATAATGTACCAAGCGGCATAATCACATCATTTAGGTTTTTTTACTTTCTATTTATGGACAATTAAATTTGAATGTTTATCAACACGATTCAATACTTCACAGCCATCTTCAGTCACCAATACCAAATCTTCAATTCTGACGCCAAATTCATTTGTCAGATAGATGCCCGGTTCTATAGAAAATATCATACCCGGCTTAACTGCATTCACATTAATCGAACTGACATCTCCATATTCGTGATCACTTTGACCGATAAAGTGTCCCAAACGGTGAGTAAAATACTCTCCATATCCTCCTGTTTGAATGATATTGCGAGCAGCTGCATCTATATCACACAATAAAACACCTGGCCGAATGATCGCTTCTGCTGCTTCATTCGCTTTTACAACCAAATCATAGACTTCTTTCTGCTTATCACTGATTTGATTGTAAAAATAGGTTCTGGTCATATCTGAACAATAGTGATCCTTGCATCCTCCTATATCAATCACAATACTGTCTGTTTCTTTCAGTCGAGTATCATCCGGCATATGATGCGGATCTGCACCATTTGCACCAAATGAGCAAATAACAGGAAAAGATAAACTTTGACATCCCAGCTCCTTAAACTGCGTTTCAATATAAGCGGCAACTTCTTTTTCGCTCATCCCTTCAGTGATATAAGCAACCGCTCTTCTCATTACCTCATCATTAATCAGAGAATTTTCCCTCATGCAAGCAATTTCCTGCTCATCCTTTACAGCACGTGTTTCATCTACACAGATGGATCCCAGACAACAGGATATCTGTGGATGAGCCTCTAATATCGGTAATAGAAAACGAGCCGGCAAATCCTTATCCACTCCTAATGAAGTTTCAAGCAAACGATCACTTACCAATTTCACATATTGATCTGTATCTGTATACCATACAATTTCTAAATCCGTATCTGGCAGTGGAAACAATCGATTCATAAATAGAACCTGTTGTCCATTTTCTTTTAACAGCAACAAAAACATTCTTTCTCCAGGCTCAACATCTACTCCGCATAAATACCAAATGCTTTTGGGATCACTGATAAGCAGCTGAGAAATCTTTCGTGTTTTCATTTGATTTATAACACGTTCAATACGTTTTTTAAACATATTTTCACCTCTATTTGTACTATTGTATCATATTTTTATTGTTTTTAATCTACAATCTATAACTCTTTTAAATGAAAGAAACATGCACCCCAAACGTGCATGTTATTTATTATCTACTTCAATTCAAGATCACGGTATGTAATTAACTGAATTTGATTTTCTTTAATATATCTGGCGATATCTTCATCTACAGCACAGGCAACATCGCTGATACGCTGTGTCGTTAAAGATGTCTCTTCATATAAATCCTTATCAATATAACCGCAATGACATATCAAAAAAGCTGTTTCATTTTCTTGAATAGATGGTAAAATATAGCCTAATAACATTTGTTTAATATCCAATTCCATCTGTTCTTTATCAGATTTTGGTTCATAATCACCAAAATAAGCCAAATCTTTATAATCCTTATTAAAGTATAGATCAGACGATCTTTTTGAAATACCATATTTTTTGGCGATTTCTAAAGCTGCTTTTTCGGTATTTGGCGTAATAACAGAATGGGAATTGATGTATTCCGGTTTTTTACCTGTCAATTCAATAAATCTTTTAACCTGATTTTCTGTTTCAATAAGTACTTCTTCATAATGATAAGGATCATTTTCAAAATGATATAAGTATTTTTCAGTTGAAATCAGTTTATTTTCTTTTAAAATCTGTCTTGAAGATTTAAATTTCTTGTCAGCATCAAGTAAGTGTGGAATTAAAGCAGGATCACTTACCGGTCTGCCCGCTGCCAAATTAATATCTATTCCCAAACAAACATCAACTTCTTGAATACGTTTTGCGGCATATTCACTTGATTTCATATTGACAAATAAACCGGTATTTTTTATGATTCCATCTTTAATTGCTCGAATGGTGCCATCTGTAACACCATATGTCATTCCATAATCATCACTTTGTACTAATAACTTTTTCATTAGTTTTCTCCTCTTTTCTTATCTTCCATGCCAAAAACCAAAGCTAGAATCAATGGTACTAAAAATGCAATGACACAAGCAATGATTCCGTGGATCAAATTTTCAATACTTCCGCCTGTATAAGCTAAAAAGCTGAAAATTCCAGTTGGAGCCAGTACATAGCATTTTACATTCATTAAACCAATATAGAAACCAGCAATAAATCCTCCGATTAAAACATAGATGATGTTTCGTTTGCTTTTCATCATAATTCCAAAGATCGTTGGTTCACTGATACCTCCAATTGCCTCCGTGACAATACAATTGACGGCTAATGCTTTGTCTTCAGCCTTTTTTGACTTGAACAGTGTTGCAACACACAATGACAAAAGCTGATAATCCATAAAATAAGAAGCTGAAAAAATACAAGTGTCAAATCCGTTTTTCGCATATTCCACATAAGCGGCTGAATTCAAAGCATGATGCATTCCTGTCATAATCAGCAATGGGAAAAGAGCTCCGACAAGCCCGGTTGCGATT
>CAMEIZ010000128.1 GCA_945919165.1 uncultured Traorella sp. | reverse complement strand
CTGCGATGATGATGGATTTTGCAGGATAATTTCTGTCAATAATCATCTGTTCCAGCGACTTTGATTCGTTCTTCTTTTCATGAGTATCAATAATGACATCCTGGATAACATGATTCATTACATCATACAATGCATTAAGATGGAGCTGATTATAGCCTCTGCTTCCATCCTTGCACTGATGGAATGTTTCAGTATCGTAAGGATTGTATGGAGTATTGATATCCGAACCATCGCATGCTAGGAGCGTATATCCATGGTATGTTTTCAGATTATTCATTGAATCTGTAAACAGCCTCATAATACGTCTTAAGGCATCCGGATAAACCAGTTCTCTACGCTGAGAAAAAGCGGATGGAGAAGGCATCTGATCAGCTGTTGGATAATATGTGCTGATAACAGAGTTGAGACCACGATCCGATCTTTCCATAAGCATAAAGACAATATCAGAAAAGGAAATCTTTCTCTTTCTGGTAAAATCGATTCCTGGGGATTTGCAGTAGCATCCGATGTTAGCTCCAACAGTATCAACAGCCTTATGTAATAAGCGTGTGATTGTTGAAGGAGAATAGTAATAATTGGAAACTGTAGACATGTAATTTTTCCTCCTACAATTTCCTTCGGATTATGTTTTTTATTCCGCCCTGAACTTTGTCAAGTGTTTTTTTGCAAATCTGCTATTTTTTCTACCCTAATCAACCATTAAAAAAGCGCTGGCACAATTTATGCCAAACGCTTGATAAATACCATATGCTTAACTTAATGGCATTGCTAAACTTATCGCTTTTTTCAAGTACTTTTCTTAATCCTTCAAAAGCATAAATAGTGAAAATAGGAGAAGAAATTGTTATTTCTGCTCCACATTTTGTATTTTCTTTGATATATTCTCCGACTGCACCAAGTTTATTATTATCCAGTACGACAGGCATATAATCACCTCTTCTTTTTGATTATTTTTTTCTTTGTTTATTTTCTTCAGGAATAATTTCTATAATATCATCAAAAGTGCAATTTAATGTTTCACACATTTTAATTAAGGAATCCATTGAAACAGTTTGATTCTTTGAAAGTTTTGCTATTGTTCCAGAAGTAAGACCTGCAATTTTAGCAAATTCAGTTTTCTTCATACCTTTATCAATTAATAACTTAAATAAGCGATTATAACTAATTTCCATATGCCTGTTCTATGTAGCATTAGAACATCTAGACTATCATTTATTAACAATCTTCATGATAAATCTTTATGCTTTTTTAAAACTTAGGTTTATCATTCATAATATCTTCAATTACTTTTCCAATATTACTTGTAACTTTTCCCTTACAATTATGAATATCTTGATTTATATGTTTTTCTTGTGAAATGGCATATAAGACATTATTAGCTAAATTTCCAATGTTTGGATTTCTTTTAGCATTCATTCCAGTTAAATCATGTAAAACATTGTATGCATGCTTATAACCCCCCTTTTCATCTTTTTGTAAAAACTCAACCTCATGTCCTTTTATTTCATTTTCATAACTATCTTCGATATGTAAAAGCAGAAATAATTCAAATCCAGGATTTGTAATTGCAGCAATATCTGATTTTTCTATTTGCTCTATCAGTTCATCATATCCTTGAACTTTTTCTTCAAAGACATCTGCATCAAAAACAACTACTACTTTATCTATATTTTTATCAAATCCATTCTTCTCCTCATCCTTTTGCTTCATCGCAAACTCAACTAATTTTTTAGCATAGGAAATATCTTTGTCTTCACCTGTTTTTTGCCACAAACATATATCTATCAATGGATGAATTCCAAGTTCTTTTCTTAAATCAATTAGCTTTTGAAAATAGAAAGTTTCTGTATTTGCACCTTCACATATAAAGAAATACTTTCTATATGGTTTTAATTGTTTTTCTGCATCGCTTTGTCTCTTATTCCAATTTGTATAAGTATGTACAGGCATACAGTTAGTTCTCCTTCCGGAATGTAAACTGCTTAAAGACTGGTATTGCACCATATCGACCTTCTAAATATGCTTTATTTAATTTTTTGTCATATCTTTCTTCAAATCTATCCAATGAATAGATTTTGCTAGAATTAAAATTATCTCTTTCTACAAACCATATTTCATCTCTACGGAATAATTCTTGATTCATGATAGTGTCTTCATGTGTTGTGAATATCAACTGTGTTCTATCATCTTTATGTGCTTCCATAAACAGTTTCAAAAAATGCTCTGTTAATTTAGGATGCAAGCTTCTTTCAAGTTCATCAACAACATATACAGTATCATCTTCTTTATTAATTAACATATCAATGAGGTCGAATAATCGCTTTGTTCCATCTGATTCCTCATTAAAACTAAAATCAAAAAATGATTTATCATGTTTTAATACAAGAGTTGTAATTTCTGGTTCACCAGAATTATCAATTTTGATATTGAAGAAACCTTCCGTAATCCTCAATGTGAGTTTTAATTCAGGTAGATTTGACATCTGCATTTTTTTCTTTAAAGTATCAAAAACATCATTAAGTATTTCTTGTGGAATCATTTCACTCATTTCATTAAGTGTAATTTTTCTTGTTTTAATCTCGGTGATACCTGTATCAAACGTTTTTATAAGATTACTGATTTTTTCTAAAGACTCTTCACTGTAATAAGCATCAACATTAGAAATACCACTTGTTGGTCGAATGACAATGATGTGTTCCATAATCCATTCAAACACAGTTTTGAAGAAAATTAATTTAGATTTTTCATCATATCTTTTACCTCTGTTCATCTCAGATAAAAAAAGTTGTGAATCATGTCCAACAAAATCTTCTGCATAAATAGAAAAACGATTCTTTTCCGCTTCAGATGGATTAACATTATCACCTAATTCTGGCACTTTACCAATTTCTCGCATAAAAAGATTATTAGCATTTCCATTTTGTTTTAATTCAAATAACCATTCTTCTGTGATTTTTCGTTGATTTAAAATAGCAGAAAAACCATAAGCATAAAACTTATTATTTACAGTAAACTGGATTTCAAAAATACTTTCTTTATCTCTATTTTCTTTATTTGTTCTACAAAAATCATTCACTGTGTTAACTGTTAAACCTTCATAGAGAACTTTTTGCATAAAGTTAATTGTTTTAATAAAATTAGATTTACCAGAAGCATTTGCACCGTATATTGCTGCATTTTTTAAAACATATGTTTTCCCAATTTTTGTTTTATGATCTGCATTCTTATGAATTTTACTTGAAGAAATCAAAGATAATTCTTCTTTTTGATTAAAAGATTTATAATTTTCTACCGATACATTTAACAACATATACAGCACCTCCTACTGCAGCAATTAGTATTTTTTTACATTTATAGTATATGTTATAAATGATATTCAGACAAGAAAAATGACTTATTTAGAGAAAAAGTCTCTAAATAAGTTATATAATAAGCGAATCCGTAAATTCATGGTTGCCAAAAAGGCTAATTTATATCGAAATTTAGCTTACTCATGAAGTAATGGCGCATAATTCTAATGGAATACATCAATTTTTCAATATCACTTTAACATTGATGCATTTAAAATTTTCTTTCATCTAAATCATCAGTTACTTCTTCAAAAGAACCATATTTTGCAGTAGAAATTTAATATGGGCAGAATATTTTATTACGAAAATCATTGCATTTGCACCTGATTTCGTAATAGAACTCTTCGAACATCATAGATATCATCATACTAAGATGGATTTTCACCCAGTCTACGAATGATTTTTGCAATAAACCGCAAAACATGAAATAGGAATCAAGTCGTATTCCGAAATCCGATGCGTCTGCACCTTTTTTCGGAATAGAATCGGATGCTGAAATCAGGGTAGAGCTCCAACTGCCCGAACTCCTCATCGGTCATTATTGCTTGCATTTGCAAGCATTTGCCTGTTTTACTATATACAGATACCTTGTTACTCGATACATTGCGTTTTACAACTGTAGTCGTGCATTCAATCGCTCAGTTTCACGTACATGTATCTGCATTTGTCTACTGACAGGCACCCATATCAATCGTATTCGTGTCTACAATATCGTACATGATACGATTGTTTTTTGTCCGACCTCCTCCAATAATCTCCAGATTCGCTCAATGATGAAATATCTAATGTAAGACTCTATTCAAGATCACTGTTCTTGCAGTAGATCTGTTTTTTTTATACCTTCTGTCACTTTTAAAAAGAGAGCAAAAATGCCTTTTCTTTGTCCAATTTAAGCCACTTCGGTGGCCTATTCAAGTGAAGGGGTATTGATTATGAAAAAGAAGAATTGTGAACTCGAAAATGAATTCAATGAGTGGAAAGATAAGGAGGACCAGCAATTGAGAAAATTGAATTATCCAGAAGATAAAATAGCTACATTAAGAAAATACGATCACGATTTGTTTGTTAATAAAGCCAGAAGACAACAACGCAAAGAGCAGATAACAGCTGAAGCGTTCTTCGTTGCCATTCCTGCATACGATAAGAAAGAGATTAATACATTTATGGACTTATTGGATATTGTTGAAAGTGAAGCGCTGTTCACAATGCTAAAGAAGACGGATAAGCAGCTGCAGCAGATCTTCCTGCTTCGCTATTATGGCTATGAGGTTGAAGAAATATCAGATCTGTTGAATATCAAACCTGATACCATCTACAAGAAAATCCAGCGTTTCAAAGAAAAGCTTAAGAAACAGTAACTTATCCACACTTTCCTGTGGATAACCATGTGAAAAGTGACATTTTTATGACACGATTATGAAACACTCAATTCTCTTCTTGAAACTACAGTATTAGTAGGAAATTCTTTAATAGAAGAAATGGTTTCAAGGAAGGAATCAAGATTGGATATGAAGCAGACACAAATTCTTTGCAAAACGATCAATAAAAGATCGTTTTTTAAATTTGTTGTCCAATAATCATTCGTTTCATGGCCTATTAAGGTGAA
>CAMEIZ010000127.1 GCA_945919165.1 uncultured Traorella sp. | reverse complement strand
GAAGATTTCAAAAAAGTGATCAACAACGCAAAGAAAACCTTCATCCATTTGGAAACTTTATTTTTGATGTTCATTCCTTAGATCGATTACAAGAATTTCAGGAAGAATTCTATGAAGAAGGTGTAATTGATGGATGTGGTTATGAATGGAGCATTGAATCACAGCAGGATATCATTTTTCAAAATTTTGTTTTTTTTGATGAGACAGCTCATCCAACCTATGAACAGCATATTCAAAGAGTTTATGATCCTGACAAGATCAAAGAATGGTGTGAAGAAGCTGGTTTTGATGTGGAAATATATACAGATTTTGATCAAAAGGGAATTTGTGAGGGAGAAAAATACTTTTATGTATGCAGGAGGAAATCATGATTGGAATTATCAGTGCCATGCAGGTTGAAAATGAAGCTATTTTATCACTATGCAAGGATGTCAAAGAAAAGAAAATATCAAATCATTTATTCTATGAAGCCATCTTATCAGACCGTAAAGTTGTATTGTGCTTAAGCGGTGTGGCGAAAGTCAATGCAGCCATGTCAACCACACTTCTTTTGGAACATTTCCCTATTGATGCGATTTTGAATATCGGCACAGCCGGAGGATTAAAAGAAAATGAAAATGTATTAGACTGTGTCATTTCACAAAAAGTGGTCCAGCATGATTATGATACCAGTGCACTGGATGGCATACAGGGAAAAGGAATTTACAGCAATGCTGATTTAAGACTGATCAATATGGCAAAAGATGTAGCAGAGGAGATGAACATTCCTTATCATGTCGGTCTTGTTGCCAGTGGAGATCAGTTTATCAGCAGTGAAGATCAGATCAATCAGATCCTTTCCAATTATCCGGAAAGCTTATGTGCCGAAATGGAAGCAGGCGGTATTGCTCAGGTAGCTGACAGCTATGGTGTTCCCTTTGTTGTGATTCGTTCTTTAAGTGATATTGCCGTTAAAAAGGGTAATGAGATGGATTTTATGGAATATGTGGCTATTGCCAGTAAAAGAAGTGCAGCTTTCGCACAGAAATGTGTTGCCAAGTGTTCAATATAAAAGCAAGGGGGAAACCCTTGCTTTTTAGTCTTTTTGAGATATTTCATAAAAATGATTGCGTTCTAAGAAGTTATTGAGCTGATCAGCATTTCTTTTTTGATCAGCTGTATATTCAAAGCTGTCGACTTTCTCAAAGCCATCTTCTGTTTTCTTTACAGCTACAATAGCCGGAAAAGATGAAATGGAAAAAGTATTTCGAATTAATTGTTGAATGTAGGAACGATAAGACTGTTCATACGTTATTTTGTAAATCTGATCAAAGCGAATACCGTTATGATCATAACTGAGCTGTTTCAAAAGAACTTCATCCAGATAGATGCAGTCATCATCATTCGGATCATAAAGAAACAGATAAGCAAGATCATTGTCACTGTTTTCAAAAACTTTGTCAATCTGATTATTCTTATAGACAAGATTATTTACAACACTGTCACGATACTTATTGAGACGATAATTGGACAGGTTGACAGATATAAAAATCAAAATGCCTAAAAGTACGATACCCGCGATACCGATTTTAAGATATTTTTTCAGCATGTTATCACCTTTTTCATTCTATCATAAATTTCTTATAAAAAAAAGAGAACATGTTTTATTGAAAAATGAAATGTGATAAAATATCAGCAAGGATGTGAGCAAATGAAGATAAAGAAAATTGGTTTTACGTTATGTTGTCTGTTTCTGATTGTTTTTTTGGTATTTGTCATGATCGGATTAAATATTACGGGACCTATGCGTTTAAGTCATGCAGAAGATGCTCATGCTTATGAAACAGCTAAAAAAAGATTTCCGCTTGTTACAGATTTTTATCGTCATGCGTTTCAATATGTTACCTATAGCGGTATCAGCAAGGATGAAGTGCTGATTTTTGATTATGAAGGTATGTTAGTAATGCGTAAAGACTATGATGAATCAAAGATCAATGCAGTTAAGAATCAAGTAAAAGAAGATTATGGCATTGATGCGGAAGTTCATATTGGTTATGGATATAACAACGCTGTTTTTGTTGTAGAAGAAGATCATTTCATGGTCTATTATGATTATGATACACTGGAAATCGTCTATTATTTTAGAGGAGATCTGATATGAAAGAATGGTATGAAAAGAAGTATTTTAACAGGATGTACTGGATTTTTGAAGAATTGGAAAACTTGAATTTGGATCACAGTGAAGCCTGTCTGATTCTTTTGATTCAATATTTGAATGAAACCCAGACACCGATCAGTATATCCTTATTGAAGGACAAGATGAAAGTTGAAGAAGAAAAAATTGACAGTCTTTTGGATGTTTTGCATAAGAAGGGATATTTAGATATTGAAGTGGACGTAAAAGGCTTTCATATCAGTATTGATCATCTTTTTCAAAAAGAAAACGAATTGCATTTTGAATCAAATATATTTGATTTATTTGAACATGAGTTTAAACGCCCTTTATCATCAAGTGAAATGAGAAGAATTTCAGACTGGCTCGGAAAATACGAGCAGGATACCATTGTCTATGCGCTGCGCGATGCCATTCTTCGCAATATTCACAGTTTTGATTATATCAATCGGATTTTAGAAAATGGAGTTCAGGATGAAGAAAAGCAGTGATGAAATCTTAGATACGCTTAGTGAAATGTTTCCGGATGCCAAATGTGAGCTGATTCATCAGTCAACGTTTCAATTGTTGATCGCTGTCATTTTATCTGCGCAGACAACAGATGCCAGTGTAAACAGAGTGACACCGAAATTATTTGAAAAATATCCTGATGCCTCTTCTTTAGGAGATGCAGCTATAGAAGATGTTGAAAAGCTGATTCATAACATTGGTTTATATCGCAATAAAGCTAAAAACATCATTACCTGTTCCAAGGAATTGGTTGAGCGTTTTCAGGGAAAGGTACCAGACAATCGAAAAGATTTGATGAGTCTGTCAGGAGTAGGAAGAAAAACGGCGAACGTTGTTCTTTCGGTTGCTTATGATGTTCCGGCAATTGCAGTAGATACACATGTTGAACGTATCAGCAAACGTTTAGGTTTGGCTAAACCAGAGGACAATGTGCTTAAAGTAGAAGAAAAACTGAAGCGTAAGCTTAAAAAAGAAAGATGGAACCATGCACATCATCTGTTTATTTTCTTTGGACGATATTTTTGTACAGCAAAAGCACCTCATTGTAAAGAATGTCCTTTTCTTGAAATGTGCAAAGAAAAAAACAAAAACATCTAACCCATTCAAAAAGGGCTATAACGAGTAAAAGTCTAAAAATGCATCGAATCTTGAAAAGATAAGATGCATTTTTTAGCACAGGCATAATGAGTTTTCCACAATAAATTTTTAAAAGTTCTTTTTATAATGCCTAAAATTAAGCTTTTTTGGATGACTTAAGGTCAAAATGAAGATTGTCGACAAATTTCCAAAAGAAAAAGAGGTGTAACCTCTATAGAATGAATTTCATCTTCGAAATTTTTCTATTTCGTTACAGCCTCTTTATAAAATTTATTTTTCTACTAACCAATTTATTAAGTTTAATGATTTAATTCCATCATAACTAGAATCCATACCAGTATCTAAGGATAATACAATTTTTTCATAGTTATCCTTGATTTTTTCTAAAGGTGCAAGTTCTCGTTTTCTAACATTTTCATCTATCATTGATTCTGATACTTGTATATATATCTTTTCATCCGCATTCGTTGCAATAAAATCAACTTCTGTATTATCTATTTTACCTATTGCAACATCGTATCCCCTACGTAATAGTTCAAAGTACACTATATTTTCTAGTGCATGACCACGATCTCGATTTCTAAAGCCAAGCAAATAATTGCGTAAACCGATGTCAACGATATAATATTTTCCTAGAGTACGTAGAAACTCTTTACCTTTTATATCAAAACGTTTGATTTCATAAAAGAAATAAGATTCTAATAATGCTTCTACATAAGATTGTACAGTATGTGTACTTGGTTTGGTCTTTCTATCATAATCTTCAAGAAGTCCCTCGTTAACTAAGACATTCCCAACTGAGGAAAGGGATAAATTACTTCCGATATTATCTGCTAAATATAAAATAATTTTCTTTAGCAAGATTGAATCCGTAATTTTCTTTTGGTTTCTGCGTAGTTTTCTCTCTAAAATGTCACGCACAACAACAGTAGAATAAATACCATCAAGTAATATTAACGCTTTCTCTTGTTCTAATCCGACATCAGCAATACCAGGCATACCACCATATTTCATGTAAGCATCAAATAATTCACGTAATTCATATTTTTCGTTGGATTCATCAAAAACTTGTAACTTAGTTCCTAATTTAGTTGTTATTTCTTTTAATTCAAATCCATGGAATTGAATGAATTCTGAGAAAGACAAAGGAAACATTTTTTATCTCTATGCATCTTTCAGATAAATATGTTGAATATTCTGAAGATAAAAGATAAGCATTTGATCCAGTTATATAAATATCACTATCAAAATCAACTCTAAATGAATTGATTGCATCTTCCCATTTATCGATTCTTTGTAATTCATCAAAGAATAAATACATACGCTTGTTTGGAAGTATTCTATCTTTTACATATTTATAAATATCATTAGCATTTATATTTTTAAATTCATAAGATTCAAAATTCATTTCTATAATCTGATTTTTTCAATACCTGAATCTACTAAATAGTTTGCCATAAGTTTTAGTAGGCTACTCTTTCCACAAAACGACGAATTCCAGTTACAACCTTAACAGGTTCTGTATCACGAAATGCAATTGTTGTTCTTGATATAGATATGCAATAGACAGAATCAATAATATACGAAATAAGAAAAATACTCTTTTTGGTTTGGATAATTTATAGTTTAATTATTCTCATACTCTGTTGTTTTATTCAGAAGTACAAGGGGCTGTAACGAATAAAAAAACCTAAAAATAAAAAATGCATCAAATTTCAGA
>CAMEIZ010000126.1 GCA_945919165.1 uncultured Traorella sp. | reverse complement strand
TTTAGGTGTTGTTCGTAATTTTTTATCTGCACCAAATCTTGATGGTTTTGAAGAAGTTGTTTTAAATATTGAAGGCAATGAAGTAAAAGGATGGCATTCACCAACTCGAAATATTACTCTTCTTTATCTTCAAGATGAGAATGCCAAAGGTTATTACATCTATGATGAAAATGAAGGAATTTTGACACCTTATAAACAATTAGCTATTTTAGGTAATACTCTTGGCTTTGTCGAGATTAGCGATGATTTAAAAAACAAAACCGGATTAAAGTTTCAGGAAGTCCTTGTTGATGATCAAACATTATCGGGATGGGTATTTGAAAATGAGGCTTTTGAAAACTATTGTCTGATTTATGCGATGGATGATCAAGGTCAATTTCATTTTTATCAATATGAAAGCTCTCAAAAAACGCTTCAGCTTTATTCTGACAGTGCCGCCATCACCCAGCAGGAGCTTGAAGAAATGAAAAAAGAACTTGATCTAAGAAATACGATTCTTTATATCGTTAGTGGGTTTTGTGCTGGAATGCTGGTTTTAACTATTTATGCTTTTGCTCAAGCCAGTCGCTATAAAAAACGTATTCTTATGAAAGAAAAAGCGGAATCTAAGTCTGCTAAAGAAGACTAATATCATAATGCTGACTAAAAGTCAGCATTTGAATTTTATAATGGAAAGGAAATTTTATGGAAGAGTTTAAAAGAGAAATCATGCTGATAGGAAACGAAGGATTTGAACGCCTTCAACAAGCTAATGTTTTAATCTTTGGTATTGGAGGTGTCGGTGGCTATGTTTGTGAATCTTTGGCAAGAAGTGGAATCGGTTCTATGACCCTTGTTGATCATGACATCGTCAGTCTTAGCAATATCAATCGTCAAATCATTGCTCTTCATTCAACTGTTGGTGAATATAAAGTTGATGTTATGAAACAACGTATTTTTGATATTAATCCGGCATGCAAGGTAAATGTGATCAAAATGTTTTATCTGCCTGAAAACCAACATCTGATTGATTTTTCAAACTATGACTATATTATTGATTGTATTGATACGATTAGTGCAAAATTAAATATCATTGAAAAGGCAACGAAAATGAATATTCCAGTCATCTCTTCCATGGGTGCCGGCAATCGATTTGACGCAACTAAAGTTGAAATCTGTGATATTTTTAAAACGAGCTATGATCCGCTTGCTAAAGTCATGCGCCATGAACTCAAAAAAAGAAAAATAAAGAAATGTAAAGTGGCATTTTCCACTGAATTAGCATCTCAAAAAGTAATAGAGGATGAATGCGAAAAACTGCAAGCACATAAAAGAAGTATTCCGGCAAGCACTGCTTTTGTTCCTGCTGCTTTTGGATTAGCTATTGCTGGGGCAGTAGTATTTGATCTTCTTCATCAGTCAAAAAGTTAGAAATATGATATAATACAGATATGGTACATTTACATATTCGTTCAAGTTTTTCTTTATTGAAAAGCACAATTAAAATTCAAGAGCTTGTAAAAGAAGCTAGACGTCTCAACATGAAATCATTGGCATTAACTGATTTAAATGTTATGCATGGTATCATGTCTTTTAAGCATGCATGTGAAGAAAATGGGATTCATCCGATCTATGGCTTGGAGTGTTATTGTCAATTTGAAGATCATCAATTTAGCTTTGTTTTATTAGCGAAAGATGATATTGGTTATAAAAATTTATTAAAACTCAGCAGTCGCTTGTGTACTTCAGAAAAACTGCTTCAGTTTGATGAATTGACTTTTTATGCGCCCCACTGTTATGTAATTACTAGCGGTGATCACTCTTTTCTGGATCAATATATTATTGATGAGAATGAACAAGAATTACAGCGTATTCTAACTTTTTTCAATGAAGCATTTGAAGATTTTGTGTGCGGTATTGTAATGAATGATACTGGACTTTTAAATATCAAAAATCCTCATCTAAAAAGAATTGCAAAGTCGAATCATATAAAAACAGTTGCGTTAAGTCGTGTTTATATGCTGAGAAAAGAAGACGAAGAAGCGTATAAAGTGTTAAGTGCAATTGATCAGGGTCTTACGATTCATGACAAAATGCTTGATTTTGCCAGTGGAAGATACTTAAGAAGTCAAAATGAAATGGACCAAATTTATGAAGAAGATGATTTGAAGATGAGTGATGAAATTGCTTCAAATTGTCAGGTAACATTTCAGTTTTCAAAAAGCGATTTACCGATTTTTGAAAATACATTTCATGTTTCTTCTTTTGAATTCTTAAAGAGTTTGTGTGTGAAAGGTCTTCAAAAGCGAAGAGGGAAGACACGGGTTGAGAAAATTTACATAGATCGATTAAAATACGAACTGGATATCATTCACAAAATGAATTTTGACGATTATTTTCTGATTGTGTACGATTTTATCAAATACGCTCGTTCTAAAGGAATCTATGTAGGACCTGGAAGAGGAAGTGCACCGGGAAGTTTAGTTGCTTATTGTCTTGGAATTACCCATCTTGACCCTATCCATTATTCACTTTTGTTTGAACGTTTCCTGAATCCTGAGCGAGTCAGTATGCCGGATATTGATATCGATTTTCCTGATAATCGAAGAGATGAAGTAATTGATTATGTCAAACAAAAATATGGAAGTGATCATGTCGCTCACATTGTAACATTTGGTACATTGGCTGCCAAGCAGGTTTTGCGTGACACAGCTAAAGCTTTGGGGATTTCTAATTATGATGTAGATATTTTAACAAAGGCTATTCCCAACATCTTAGCAAATAAAAAAGTAACTCTTAACAGTGCTTATGAAGATGTACCTAGATTCAGAACGGCTGTTTTGGCAAAAAAAGAAAATCAAAAGCTTTTCGAAATAGCGTTAAAGCTTGAAGGATTGCCTCGTCATACTTCGACTCATGCTGCAGGTGTTATTCTTTCCAGAGAGCCAATTATTGAAGTCTGTCCTATCATATCCAGTGATGATACGCTTAATTCGACACAATTTACTATGGAATATCTTGAAGAACTCGGTTTAATTAAAATGGATTTTCTGGCTATTCGAAATTTAACAATTATTGATGATATTGTTGAAAGAATTCGTCAAAATGATCCTGCTTTTGATATAATGAAGCTTCCTTTAGATGATAAAAAAACATATGCATGTATCCAGGCTGTTGATACAGCAGGCGTTTTTCAGTTGGAAAGCGAAGGAATGAAAAACTTAATTCGTCAAATGAAGCCTCAGTGCTTTGAAGATATTGCGACTGCTTTAGCACTGTTTCGACCAGGCCCTATGGAAAATATTCCAAAATATTTGGAGAATAGAAAACATCCGGAAAAAATTTCTTATCTGCATGAGGATTTAAAACCCATTCTTCAAGATACTTATGGAATTATTATTTATCAGGAACAAATTATGCAGATTGCTCAGAAAATGTCCGGATTTTCATTAGGAAAAGCAGATATTCTAAGAAAAGCAATGTCCAAGAAAAAACAAAAAGAACTTGAATTACTTAAACAGGATTTTATTCAGGGAGCTCTCTTTTTGAATTATTCTAAAGAATTAGCAAATGAGGTTTATGAATTGATTTTAAAATTTGCAAATTATGGTTTTAATAAATCTCATAGTGTTGCTTATGGTTTAGTTGTTTATCAAATGGCTTATCTAAAAGCAAACTATCCTCATTATTTCTTTATTTCATTATTAAATTCGGTAATTGGCAGCGATCTTAAAACAAGTGAATATATTGTTGAAGCTAAAAAAAGAAATTTGTCTGTAATTCCGCCTAATATTAATTTATCAACTGAAAAATATGAAATATATGAAAACAAAATTCTTTTTCCTTTGATTGGCATTCGAAATGTAGGTGTTAACGCTTATCAAAAAATTAAAGAAGAACGGGAACATGGACCTTTTTCTGATTTTCATGACTGTGTGGCACGATTATCCAAAGCAGGAATTAACAGAAAAACTCTTGAATGCTGTATTATGGGAGGTGCTTTTGATTGTTTTAATCACTCTCGCTCTACCATGCTGGCCAGTCTGGAAGATGCTCTTCGTTATGCCAATATTGTGTTGATTGAAGACAGTACACAGCTCATTTTGGATTATTCACTGGCTACAGCACCGCCTTTGATTTGTGTAGCGGACCAGCCTTTAAAGAAAGCAAATCAAGAAAAAGAGGTATTAGGTTTTTATTTAAGCGATCATCCGATGAATCGTATTAAAAAACAATTTGGATTCACTGGTAAATCCATTATTGAATGTCTAAATCCATGTGGTAAAGTTTGTATCATGGGCAATGTGACTCACGTAAAGCCTCATAAAACCAAACGGGGAGATTTGATGTGTTTTGTTGTCTTAACTGATGAAACAGCTTCGATTGATCTTGTGATAATGCCAAATCTTTATCTGTCTCTTGCTTCATCATTAAAAAAAGGAATTATTTTATTCGTTGAAGGAAAAGTAGATAAAGAAAACAGTTGTCTTGTTCAAAAAGCTGAGATTCTTGATCTTAAATCCTAAGGGAAAATTGAACGAAAAATAAAACTTTATGGCTACTTTCAAAGGTCCGTAATGTTTGCACTTCGTCTGAAACAAGTAATTATATCCCTTGCACCGCTTTATGGCTATCCTTTTTCATATAGAAAAAACAGAATATCTTTTTGATAGATTTAAATCTCATAAACCATATTTATCATTCCATTTTTTAGCGTTTGATTGCTGATTATGCGGATGAATTTCACGATGGCTGATGAAACCCTTTCTTCTGCAGAAACCACTCTTGCTTGTTTCCGCGGTTATGCAGAATGTGTTGAGAATGCAGTAGAAAAGGGCGTAATTATTGGTAACGGTTTATATGAGCTGGGTGAAAGTAAAAATTCTTTGGCGATGAAGCAGACCTATACAATGGGTAAAAATCTTTAGTAACTATTGTTAATAAAAAGTTTTAACAGTCTTTTTTGATAATTGCCGGTTACATGAATGTGATACCAAAATACAATAAATAAGTCTATTCTTTTTTGTGTC